>NZ_SMMB01000329.1 GCF_009711365.1 Xanthovirga aplysinae
AAATAGATAAATAAATTCTTACCTAAGTGAAGTAGAAAAGCCTACTAGCTTCATGTGTTCCCAAAATCCGGGATAAGATTTGTTAACTACATCAGGTTCTTCAATGATGATATCACCCTTAGTTGCCAAAGGAGCAAAAGCCATAGCCATTCGGTGGTCTTCGTAGGTTGAAATCTTTAAATCCTCTGGTAGGTGAAAGCTTTCAGCGGGAATTAACTCCCAAAGTCCTGGTTCATTTTCAATTAAGGTAGCCCCAATTTTAGCGAGCTCATTTTGGAGGGCAAGAATTCGGTCCGTTTCCTTAATTCTGAGGCTTTCTAGGCCTCGCATTTCACAGCGAATGGAGTTGGCAGCACAAATTACTGCTACGGTTTGGGCTAGGTCAGGACAATCACTAAAGTCAATGGAGGTCGAATTCAAAGAATCCTTCTTTCTAAGAAGTACTCCTTCTTTATCGAAAATTGATTCAACGCCTAGTTGTTGCATGATTCTTGCAATAGCAATATCACCCTGGTAGGAATCTTTACGGAGTCCTAAAAGTTTAATTTCAGCATCTTCTGCTAAGGCAACAAAACTGTACCAATAACTGGCACCAGACCAGTCGGATTCAATTCGGTAAGTAGTGGGTTGATAAGATTGTGGAGAAATAGAAATTATTTGATTGTCCCAATGGCTTTCGACACCAAATAATTTCATCAAAGAGCGGGTCATCTCAATATAAGGCTTGCTCCCGATTTTCCCCGTCAATTGTAGTTTTAGGCCATTTTCTAGACATGGAGCAATCATCATCAGGGCAGAAATGTACTGACTGCTGATATCCCCTCGAATACTCAGGTTTTGGGTTTGTTGTTTTGGAAATCCTTTGATGTGAATCGGTGGATAACCTTCTTCTTTTAAATAATTAATGGAGGCCCCCAGTTCCTTTAAAGCTTCTACAAGGACATGAATAGGGCGTTGACACATGCGGGCAGTTCCGGTTAGTATTCTGTCTTGCTGAGTGGCAGTTAAATATGCGGTGAGGAATCGCATAGTAGTTCCCGCATCAAGCACATCTAAAGTATGGGCATTTTCCTTCAATAGGCGCCGCATGGTTTGTGTATCCCGTGCATCCGAAAGGTTTTGAAGATCGGATTGACCTCCG
>NZ_SMMB01000424.1 GCF_009711365.1 Xanthovirga aplysinae
GCATAATGTCTTTGGTGTATATGCAGATGCTCTTCCATTTCATAGTTTTTATACATTATCTATGGACTATCCATAGAGTATTTAAGAAGCAAGTATAAATTATCAGTTTTATCCCTTAGTTAGTTTTTAGTCCTCTATGTAAAATATTTGTTGATACTTCGATATACTAAAATTGAAGCATTTGTGGCATTTTCAACATAAGGTGGGAGAATTGAAAGGGACCGAAGGGATAATTTTGTTTTTATGGATTACTTTGGCTTATTGGTAAAAAGGAAATTTGAATCCACAGGATTAGCTTGTTTTGTTGGGGGTGGTGTGGGAAAATTCTCCATCCAAGCAAGTTATGGATGGAGAATACCCATTGATTTAAAATTCTGCCCCATGCATGTGAGGGGATCAACTTGGTTGATTAATTTTCAGCAATGTTCAGTGGACTTATCGAAATTTTAGCATTGCCTCCAACTCCCTCCCAATTGGTATAGGTCATGTCTTTTTGAACGGTATAAAAAGAATCAACATAATCGTCACCATCTGTAAATGCACCTTCTGGTATGGCCTGTATTATGGCGTTTGCAATTCGTCCAAGGGCAGTGATCCATGGTAAATCTGTTAGTAACCCTGTGATTTCAAACACTCCATCAACTAGAACGGTGGCTAAGTCTTGGTAATTGTAATTACTGTCTTGCTCAAAAAATTGAATATTGGCAGCTTGATAATCATAATCATCCCAAACCAACACAATTTGATTGGGGTAGTAAGTCTGTTCACTATCGGCAATATATTGCATAGCAATGACATTTATTTGCGGATTATTTTCATCTACGTTATAAATTCCACTGGTCACCGCATAAATTTCTGATGCTCCTTTGTACCATTCTTCCTTAGTGTCAGCTATAGAAATAGAATTTAATACAGTAGTTTCCAAAAAGCCCTCTGCACTTAAGGTTTTTTTATTGCCAGTATTTAAGCCTTCCTTTTGCAAACCATTTTCTTGTAATTTTTGATTGATGTGTTCAACTTTTATTTTAAAGGCTTCGAATCCATCAGTTTCTACTACTATTACCGGTTTATCTGGAGCTTTATTTGGATCCAGATAAACCACCTCTTGTTTTAAATTATAGGCTGGGATTTTATCTAATTCTTTTTGGTTTACTTCAGGCACAAAAGCAATAAGTATTTCGTCTAATTCAAAAGAAGTCGATGGTTTATGTAACCATAATTCAGGCACCTCAATAATTTTTGCATCTTGCCCACTGTATTTGTTTAGGCTTTCTTCCACCATGGACATTAGTGTGTTAAATGATTTGCCATGTGCTTCCTTGTTCTCCATCTTCTCAAGTGCTTGTGATAATTTGATTCCCCCTCTATTTTGCTCAAGTAAAGGAATCACATTCGAAAGATTTGCTTGATCTTTTAGTAATTGACTGACTTGAATAGCCATTTGGTTTTTATCAAGCCCAAATTCTTGACTATTCGACCCCAAATCATTCGGTGTCACAACTTCTTCTTGGTGACAGCTTGATGC
>NZ_SMMB01000426.1 GCF_009711365.1 Xanthovirga aplysinae
AGTGCTAGAGTGAAGGCATGGTGCTTTAAAGAAAGCCCGCCAAATCGTTGATTTGTTTGGATTAAATTTTTCATTTTTAAGGTCAAATCAACGATTTGGCTCAGTGCTAGTCCAAAAGTTTGGCTCTTTGAAGCCCCTTACTGGGCATAGCTGGGACGTTAGGTGCAATTGATAAAATGAAAAATATACTAACACTAATTACTCTGTTTAATTTCTTTGCTTGTGGTCATAATTATAAACAAGAAGTAGCGATTGAGAATATTAATAATAATTTTTTTACAATTTCTGACTCCTTAAAGCAGTACGTGACCTATGATGATAAACAAATCGCATTAATTAATGCTTTTATCATTGATGGAACAGGAAAAGCAAGTAAAACGCAACAAACTGTCTTAGTTGAAAACGGTGTTTTTTCATATATCGGAGAAAAGAAAACAAATGAAATTCCCGAAGGCTTCAAAATAATTGATGTTAGTGATAAGACCATAATTCCTGGCATTGTTGGAGTTCACAATCATCTACACATCCCTGGATTTCGTTTTATTGGAGATGTAGCAACAAAACTATATTTAGCGTCAGGGGTGACTACTATTCAAACCTGTGGGGCTGCTTCCCCTTCACAAGAAATTGCTCTCTCCAAACAAATCAAAAATTATGAAAAAATAGGTCCAGATATAATAACAAGTGGACCATATTTTACAGGAAAAGGTGGGAATCCAAATATGATAATACCAAGGAATGAAAAACACATCAAAGACACGATGCAGCATTGGATGAAACAGGGTATTACTTGGTTTAAGGTTTATAGACATACAACGCCAAATGACTTAAAGACTATACTTGATGTTGCCCACAAAAACAACTGTAAGGTTACTGGCCACTTTTGCTCCATAACATTTGAAGAAGCTACTAAGATGGGAATTGATGGAATAGAGCACGGACTAAATAGTGCAAGTGATTTCAGGACTAATAAAACTTATGGTAAATGTAATGGTCGACGAGAATATATGGACGAATTAGACATTACCAGTGAGGGAGTCAAAGATTTACAACAAACAATGATTGATAATGATGTATTTTTAACTTCTACCCTATCCATCTACGAGTCAAGTGTTCCTAATAGAGCATTTGCCGATGAACGAACTTTGAAGGCTATGTCACCGTATTTGAAAAATCAGTATCAGGAAAGGAGAATATCTTTCGACAAAAAACAAGATGATTTGACAAGAGAAAAACGATTAAAACGGATAATGGCATTTGAGTATCAATTTTATCAGTTGGGTGGACTTTTGGGGAGTGGTGCGGATGCTGGTAGGCATAATTTACCCGGTTATGGAGACCAAAGAAATTTTGAACTCTTAAGAGAAGCAGGATTTACTACTGAAGAAGCCATTAAAATAATGACAAGCAATGGAGCGAAAATTCTTAATAAGACGAATATAGGTTCCATTGAGAAAGGAAAGAGAGCTGATTTTGTTATTCTTAGTGGTAATTTAATTGAAGATGTGTCTGCCATCAAACAAGTTGAAACGGTTTTTAAAAA
>NZ_SMMB01000399.1 GCF_009711365.1 Xanthovirga aplysinae
TGTTTTAATTATTATTTTTACTATTGTCTGTTACTTTTTATCGAAAACAAACCTCTCCCCACTTCTATTTCAACTCTGATTGGATTTGTTCTCCGTGACTTACTGAATGGGTAACTCTTATCAACCTCTCTTTTGGATCCAGCATGAACCTACATGAAGATTTAAAAAAAGAATTTAAGCAATTAAAATAGTTATGATAAAAGCTACTTTCTTTAGTTAATTTTACTATCTTATTATGAACTATGCCAAATTTATAAACAAAGATTTTTTCCTGTTAATGGCCGTAGGCAGATGGCTGTTAAGGACTTCTTCAAGCAAGTATTAGAGTCTCCAAATAGACTTAGGTTAATGCAATCATTAGGCGGATTGATATATATTCTTGAATAACTGATATTTAATAGCTTATCAAGCTGCTACTATTGAATTTTATTAGAATACAAAAACATTCCATAAATAGATAAATATAATCAACTTAATGGAAAAAAAATACCAAGACGCTATAGCATTTGAATTTCAAAAATGTATAGAAGATACTATTTATATTTTATTTGCAAATAGTAATCGAAAAAGGTCTCTTATTGATCCTTTTAAAAAGACCATTCTATCTAAAGAGATACTTTTCTGGATTCATTTCGAAAAAGTATTCAACAAAAGTTTTAACAAAAACCATGTGGGAAAAATCTCAAAATATTTGCTTTTAGCAAATGGGGCAGAAAAGGCAAATGTACAAAAAAGCAGCATTATAACTCTTTCTAAGGAGGAAATCACCAACATTAAAAGACACATTTCTCTTCTAGCCTTAAATAAACTAAATCGTAAACCATGTTGGACTAAAGACCTCAGGAGTGTTAAAGTACATCAACCTATTCGAAATTTTAAATTAAAAATCACAACCGACCTATGGTTTGAAAAAAAAGACGTGGAAACTTTCATTTATTTATTTGGTGGTAAACCCTCTAAGGGGCAATTAATTCAAGCCAAAGAAAACCTCCTTCAATTGAAATTAGCCTATCCCCACTGTACAACCTTGATCGCCTTATATCATAATCCCTTTGGGAAGGAAAAAGAAACATACAGGTATAATCCTCCTTTTGAAGTATTTGATATTCTAAATGATGATAATATACTAATTGGTAAAAAGTATTGGGATACTATAGGTGGGGAAGGAAGCTATGAACAAGTACTGGAAATAAGTAGAAATGTCAGGAAAAGTTATTTAAACAAGGTAGAGGAATTAATTAAGGAATTTGAAATTTTTGGTAGCCTTCCAACTTTTGATACTATTCAATAAACTGCGATTAAAGGTTACACAAGCTTTAAATGGCTCTGTTGCAAACTTTTAGTTTTGAATTTTCATCTTGTTTTCTTTCCCTAATAATGATAATACTTTTAGCCATGGGTGAATTTAAAT
>NZ_SMMB01000127.1 GCF_009711365.1 Xanthovirga aplysinae
GTTTTTTGATGTCACCAGAAACACCTATGAGATTACTCCTGATGTAGCCTATTTTATTAATGACAGATGGGCTGTTGGAGTACGAGGCGGTTATACCTTTGATCAAGTTAGATTCCAACCTTTTGAATTTCCTGTTTTGGCTCCTGTTGCATTTAGTTCATTAAAGGTACGTGCACACCTGGTTACCCTTGACCCACTGATCAGATACTATATTCCGCTGGGAGACGATGGGAAAGGTGGCTTATTTATTCAGGGTCAATTACCTTTCAGATGGGGAGGAGCAAGGCAAATAGTAGATAACACCAAGTTAAAAGGTCCCCGATTATTTAATTTCACGGTCCAGCTTACGGCAGCCTTTTATTATTTTGTTACACCAAACATTGCTATTGAGGGTCTTTGGGCCTTTGCCCAATATCGTCTATGG
>NZ_SMMB01000376.1 GCF_009711365.1 Xanthovirga aplysinae
ACTGTGAGTCCAATTCGGGTTATCATGTTCTTTGGGAATCTTCCTCTAATCTTGGTTTTGGAAGTTACCCTTCACCTAGAATGACTTTCATTAACATTTGATCAAATTTTTCATAGGATTCAAATTTATTTCTCTACTTCCTCATGCATATAGTCCTATCTATACTTCTTTCTCTATCTAAATACACTTGCAGCTTAATATCCTTAAATAGTCTTTTATTTTCCTCACAAAATTTTTGATACTCACTTCTACTAATTTTACTCATTTGCCGTATTTTTTAGATTCCATTAATCTGGTTTTTTGAAGTTCTTGTTTAATCTTCGCAACAACAATCTAATTTATCCAGTCCACCGCAACTAATGTTGTGTGTAGAATCAATTTGCTCCTGGTATGAATCATAAATATAACCCTCAATTAACTCTGTATTACGGGAATATTTAATGTCTTCTGACTCATCGTAAATGCTGAGCTTTTTGAAGTACTCCATAGTTCTGCTAATCTAGGTTTTGGAAGTAATTAAACACAAGAATCTATCTCCATCTGAAGTTTGAAAGATTCCTCTAAAGATATTTTCAACCTAGATGCCGTTTCCAAAATGTCTTTCAACTTTCCCAAAGCTCCCTCCGTTGTTTTGTATCTATCAAGACATTTTATAAGAAAAGGATAGATTTGACTTGCTGGACATTTGAAATCATCTGCTAACTGCTTCAGTCTGAATTTAAGGGGAGTTGGTAGATAGGGAACATCATCTTGCAGTGAGGTCTTTTTATTTTCTGCTCCCTGTTTGGGAAATTTCTGGTTTTTCATAATTCATCAATGTAGTGTAAAAAAATACTGATAATTAAGGAGTTAATTAGAACTGAGACAAAAGCAGCAATACCAAGAATTATCAGGATTTCATTTCTAAGCTTTTTGTCGTTTGGTTGTCTCTTAGAATTCATTATTTTTCTGTGTAAGTCCGTTTTAAACTATTTTTTCACCAAGCTAATTTCATATAAACCCAAGATGAAATAACTTCACGGACTTTCAGTTAAACCGTTAATGAGCTTCGGTTTTTGTTCGGTTATCTTTAGTTTTTTTCAGTAATGTTTGAAAAAGTTACCGATACAAAGACAGCACCAAGCTTTTCCCTAGGTAGCTAAAGAATAGAGAAAAATGGAGAAGGGTTGAACCCTCCCTGTAGGCTTCATATTTCACGCTAGGAAGTATGAACTTATGATCACTTTCCTCAATTTCAATCCCGAATTTGAGTCGTGACTGAGCTAGCCTGTTTGTGTTATTCATGATAATTTTTCTAGGTTTTGATTCAT
>NZ_SMMB01000269.1 GCF_009711365.1 Xanthovirga aplysinae
TTCAAAGAACTCTTAATTGACTTCAATATCCGCCATGGTATTTTCGAATAAACCACTCCATGGAAACCAGAAACAAAAGAGTAAAGAACAGCCACTTTAATTCTATTAGGGAAAGGAATTGCTCGCTGCTGTGAATTATCCCTTCAGCCTTTTGATTAGCTAAATTGGCATCCAATTCATCCATTTGATCCTTGGTGAAAAATTCTCCCCCACTTCTTTTGGCTAAAGTTCGAAGCATTTGATGATCGGCAGTCAGATTCAAGTGCTCCAATTGCAATTTTTTTACAGTAAAAGCACCTGAAGTTATTTCCGTTGAATTATCCAGCTTAGTTTTTGCTGTATACCGGTAGACTCCTGGATTTAACCTGGATAGCTGATATTGGCTATTGTTCCTGGCTGTTGTATAGGTGTATAATGTACTTTTTCCCTCTGCATCCGTAACAGTTAATTCAACCCTGTGTCCGTAGATCCTTTCAAATAAATCATTGTACACCTCAGTTTCTACCACTACGGGTTCAAGATCATCAAACTCTTTCTTTATCGGATAAACCCTAAATTTTCGCTTATCATCCCTAGTAGAAAGATATTGGACAATTTTAGTTATCAGGGTATTAAAGGCCTGTTGTGAATCTCTTTGGGCATTTTCCTGAAGGCGCCACTGCCATATTCCACTTCCGAGCATAATGGCTGTTTTGGGTCTTTGAGTACCATTTACAACAAGCAATGGTTTTGTAGATATAATGCTACCCACTTTCTGGTAAAGCAACACTTCAGTATCAGGACTTATATCAAAAGTACCAAATGGAACAGAGACAGGAGGAAAATCATTTACAATTTGCTGTAAGTTTTGGTCAAAGCTAAATGGAGAAAAATCCTTATTAAAAGAAGGGAGAACAGCATCATTTTCCCGGCTTCTCATATTTAT
>NZ_SMMB01000540.1 GCF_009711365.1 Xanthovirga aplysinae
AAAACCAGTTTATACCCCTTTTCCTTATTTAGAAGGATCAAATGCCCCCCTTTATACTTATATTGATTTACATTAAAAAATAGCTGTTTGAAAGTCTCTTCCTCAGGTACCATAGCCATTTTTGTGGAAATGCCTTCATGAAATTCAATCATTCCCTGCTCATCTCTTTTGTAGGTGCCTCGGTAAATATTGTTGGCTGTTGCGCTGTATTTCTTCTCATCGAAAAGGTTGAGGTGAATTTCCAATTTTAGATTGTCCATTTTGTTTTCTCCTTTTTTCATGACAATCAGGTTCCATCGCCCATTCAGGTTTGTCGGATCTTGTGCTTCAGGTGTGCGAAAAGAAAGTAGCAAGAATATGAAAAGTAAAGATCTTATATTAAAATATCGCTTCATTTCAATTTCATATTTAGGGATTAATAGGAAGATCTGTTTTAATACTTTTACCCTATCCTTCACCATTTTGAATACATCATAAAAGAAAAAATTTATTCTAATTTCGCCTTAATTTTTTACTAGCTTTCAGACTTGATTTTTGTGATTGATTATTGGCCATTTAGAAAAAGGTTTCAAACCCTATTAATGGATAAAAGGAGGAAAAGGATGGCCAAATTCCTTTTTTGATTTTAACTTTATTTCTTAACTAATTTTTTTGGGGGAATAGTTCATGGAAAATGTAAAGGTATTGAGCAGGTTTTTATTTGTATTAGCTATAGGAGCAGTTTTCCTTTCTTCTTGCAGGGCTGGTAGAGTATCAAAGAAAGACAAAGTAAAAGAAATGGAAGAGTTGGTGAGTGAATCCGAAGTGTTTAATCAATATTTTTTTGGCTTTATGCTCTTTGACCCTCACACAAAGGATGTACTATTTTCCCAAAATGAAGACAAATACTTTACCCCAGCCTCTACGACCAAATTATTTACCTTCTATGCAGCTTTAAATATTTTGGGAGACCAAGTTCCCTCATTAGACTATGAAGTGAAAGGGGATTCTTTGATTTTTTCCGGTACAGGTGATCCTTCACAGTTGCATCCCTATTTTCAGGATTCAACCGTTTTGAGCTTTTTAAGGGAGCGAGATGAGAAATTGTTTTATACCTCTTCCACGTTTCAGGACCAAGTTTATGGGCCAGGTTGGGCATGGGATGATTATAACGATTACTATCAGCCTGAAAAAAGCATATTGCCATTGTATGCAAATGTGGTGCAATTCAAAAGATTAGATGAACAAACAGACAGTTTAGAAATTATTCCTGGGTTCCTAAGAACCTTTAGTGAAAAGGATAATTTAATTTCACCTAAGACGGTGGTGAAAAGAGATTTGCATCAAAATATCTTTCGAATGAATCTGGCGGAATTGCCGGGTAGAGAGGGTTTTGAAAAGGAAGTCCCAATTATTACTTCTGATGAACTCACCCTTAATTTATTGGAGAAGGAATTAGGAAAGAGTGTCTTAAAAATACCTGATTATAAATTTATTGATGAGAAAACTTTATACAGCATTCCAGCAGATAGTCTTTATAAAAGATATTTAATTGAGAGTGACAATTTCATTGCAGAACAACTATTATTGCTTAGTAGCCATGAATTATTTGGAGAGTTAAATTCACAAAGAACTATTGAGTGGGTAAAAGAAAACTTGCTTAATGATATGCCTGATGAAGCCGTCTGGGTAGATGGTTCAGGTCTATCCCGCTATAATATGTTCACTCCTCGAAGTATGGTGGCTGTATTGGATCGAATTTATAAAGGTATGCCTGAAAAGCGTTTGTTTTCCTTGTTGCCAGCTGGGGGAGCCAGCGGAACTTTGAAGAATTATTATGGTGGGGAAGAAAAGCCTTTTGTCTATGCCAAAACCGGCTCTTTAAGGCATAATATTTCATTATGTGGTTACGTGAAAACTAAAAGTGGAAGAACACTAATCTTTAGTATGATGAATAATCACCTTTCCGGTAGTACAGCAGAAAGCAGAAAAGAAATGGGAAAGTTACTAAAGCATATATACGAAACGTATTAAGATAAATTATGCCCTAAACGTTAGATTTTTTTTAATGTAAATTATAAAATTTTTAATGTAATAAATTTGAAAAATGTGCTTGGAAATTTGATCTCCCCCTGATTATAATTGCAAGGTCAAACATTTAAAAATCCTCTTGGTTAGGAAAAGCTTTATCACCCAGCTTAGGGATTAATAATGGTTATAGAGCCATATTTTATAGTTG
>NZ_SMMB01000321.1 GCF_009711365.1 Xanthovirga aplysinae
TCAAAAACAAAATTCACCTCTTTACTGTGTCCAGGTTTCAGCTTCTTCTCCACTTGATTTATCTTTAAACAATCACAATTGGTAGTAATTTTTTGAATTTCCAATTTAGTTTTCCCCTTATTTAAGATTTCAAATGAACCCTTAGCCTTTTCCCCTTCTTCGAGCTTGCCTAAATCCTGGGATATTTTGTCGAGGGCAATCTTTGGAGCATGGGCCAACATTTTTTTTGTTTGTGGAGGAAAATAAGGCCGAATAAATGCAAATACAGATATTTCTTTTGTTCTATTGTTTTCTTCATCAGTATAAAACCTTAGCACATCCTTCTTATAACCTAATTCTTTTTTTGTCTTAGGTTGAAAAACCAATTGAATCACTCCCTTTTCATGAGGCCTTAAGGTCTGGGGATAATATTTATACCCTACATATGAAGGTCCTGAAATAGTATCATCAAAAATCAAAATCTGATTCCCTTCATTATAAACTTCCAATTTCCGTATTACGGCATCATTTAAACTAACCTGACCAAAAGACAATCTATTTTCTTTTAATCTCAAATCCCCAATTTTTACCGGAAATTCCCTTTCCAAATCTTCCATTCCTGGCACTACCTTTCCACTAATGGTCAGCACAAAGGGTTTCTCATCCACACTTGTAAACACCTCCACGTTCTTTTTGAAGTTTCCAGCCCGATTAGTAGGATCATAATAAATCTCCACAAAGCCTTTCTCTCCTGAACTCAAAGTATCCGTTGACCAAGATGGAGTGGTACACCCACAGGAAGCCTCCACTTTTGACAAGTAAACCTTTTTATTCTTGAGCACTTTAAATTCAAAACGGTGACTTTTTCCTCCCTCAGACTCCCGAATCACCCCGAAATCAAATGAAGCAGTCTCAAAATTAATAGATGGCTTTTTTTGTCCTTTAGCCGTATAGTATAACCCTACTAGTAGTAAAAGGAAACTTAGGGTTCTTTTCATATTGAAATTGATTTTAGTTAAATAGAATCCCAAAATTACTTAGGAATTAGAATCTTTTTAACTTCAGCTGCTAAAATAATTTTTATTTAGAACTAGACATCCCATTGCGCATAATTTTAGGCCAAAATTACTCTTCAGGTACTAG
>NZ_SMMB01001292.1 GCF_009711365.1 Xanthovirga aplysinae
CAGGGCAATTAATTATGCAAAAAAAATAAAAAACCCTTTCAAAGGGTTCAGATTAATTTTCAGCTAAAACCTATAACAAAAACTCTCTTTAGTACTTTTCCTCATTTCCCCAAAAAGGCCTCAGCTTCTTCCCTAACAGAATCGTATTTAGTATTATTTAAAGCCTCTTGATAATGTTTTTTTGCTAACTTTTTATCACCTTTTTGAGCAGCAATTCGAGCTAAACCAGCATGTGCAAAGCTTTTGTAATTCCACCTCTTTTTATAAACTGACTTAGAGGTTTCCAGAGCATGTGAGTAATAATAGGCGGCCTGATCTGATTTATTCTCTGCTTTTTCTAACAAGATTCCTTTAAAAACCTCTGCTGACATTCGGACATAGATATTTTCATGCATTAATAACTCATCGATATATGCCTTAGCCAGCTCATATTGGGAATCTTCTAACAGGGCTTCCACATAAATGGTTTGAAACAAGGGGTTCTTAGGATAATCTCCAACAAGAATCGAGAGCAAATAGATCGCTTCACCTGGGTTATGCAAATACCTCAGATTAATATGAGCCAGATAAGTAATGGCCTCCGTGCGTACGTAAAGTGCTTTTTCAATTGCCTGTTGCAATTGCTCTAGTCCCAACTCTTTATCACCAGGAGCAAAGACCCACATTAAAGGCCTATAAACAGGATTCGATTCAGGATACTGCACCCTATAATAATTATACATCCCACTAGAAAAATAAAACTCAGGATATTGATGGGTTAAACCAAAACCTATCTTAATATATTCATAGCATTTTTTAGCTTCTCTTACTGCTTGAAGATAACTCTTTTCTTCCGCATAATGTTGAGCCAATAATCCATGTGTACTTAATGCTAAGAATATAGCCTCAGGACTTTCTGGATCCATTTCCAATAGTTTATCCGATCTTTTAGCAGCTTCCTTTAAACTCTTAAAATATCTCTTAAACGATACATCATGTGGATCTAAAGGCATTCCTTTCCAGAAATAAACCATGGCCTGCATCAAGGGACAAATTGGATGTTCCGGTAATTTTTCCTTTAATTCTCTAAGATAATTTTCAGAAGCTTCAAAATTTTGGTTATAAATAGAATCCGAAGTCCTTTTAATCAAGTTTTGCATTTCTGGATCATCCATTACCGGCATTTGAGCCCTCCCTTTTAGCGAAAGGAAAAAAAATGATGAATAAAGCAGGATCTGACCAATGGTACCTCTCATGATTTAAAACTTGCTGCCGTCATTTCTTTCCTTCTAATACTTCATTTGGCCTTCAATGAGTTCCAGATCTGGGCAAAGTTTTACTTGGAAAAAAAGAAAAACTGACTGTCTTAAACGTAGGTTTTTGGTTCTGGACAAACCACTATTCACTCCCATAAGTATTTTTCTCCTATCTTTGACAACTCAAAACAATAGCTCATGACTGAGGATACTTATCTAACTATTTCTAACGAATCCCAGGGACTTTACAAAGAAAAAGGAAGTAAATTCCTTGCTTTTGCCTATCCGGTTGTTTCGGAAGAAGATATAAAAGCCAAATTAGAAGCTTTAAGGAAAAAATATTTCGATGCCCGTCATCACTGTTATGCTTGGATTTTGGGAAAGGACCAAGAAAAATTCAGAGCCAATGATGATGGTGAGCCAAATCATTCAGCGGGAGACCCCATACTAGGGCAGATTCGTTCCCAAAAACTAACTAATACCTTAATTGTGGTAGTAAGATATTTTGGAGGCACTAAACTTGGGGTAGGTGGCCTGATTCATGCCTACAAGGAAGCTGCTGCAGATGCCTTACAAGACAATACTATCACTACAAAAATTGTCCAAGAACCGATCAAGATTCACTTTGATTACCTTGTAATGAATGATGTAATGCGGTTAGTTAAAGATTTTCAATTGGAAATTATAGAACAAAATTTTGATAATTATTGTGACATGATTTTATCGGTTCGCCTAAAGCTAAAAGAAGAGGTACTTAGTAAATTGCAAAAAATCAACCAACTAGAAATCAGAAAGTAGCTATAACCAAAGAAAAACCCTAGGCAACAAACCCATTAAAGGAGAATACTGTTGTGTGAAAAGAAGCACTCGGGCATTTAATACTTAGGATTTACGAAGGTGCAATAGTCAAAAGCTAAAAAGAAAATAAGGAGCTAAGACAAGCAATTTTCCCAAAGGCCAAAAATTTTTCGTTACAGCATCTAATTTTTTTAAAAGGTGTTTGAAGTAATAAATAAAATATGGTGGTGGAGTGTTATCTTAGTTTTATCTATAATAAATGGGAACGCTCAACAATTAAATCAAGAAAGACAATTTTCCCAACTGGAAAAAAAAGCAGGTGATGCCATTTACAATCTAGATTTTGCTTCCTCACAAAAAATTATTGCCCAATTACAAGAATTAGAACCTGAACATCCGGTCATTTCTTTACTACTAGCCTATGAAATATATTGGAAGTGTTTTCCCCTTCATCCCGATAGTCCTCAATACTTTCAATACAAAAACTTAATTGATGAGGGTTTGGATAAAGCCTTGACTCAATACAAAAAAAAGGACACCCCTGAAACTACTTTTTATGTATTAAGTGCTCACAATTTTCTTCTAAAATATTATGATGATGAAAAAAACTTATTGGCGGCTCTTAGAGAGGGCACCAGAACTTACCCATATCTAAAAATGGGACTTAAATTAAAAGAAGAATATCCGGATTTTTACCTTTACACTGGCCTTTACAAATTTTATCGGGAACAATATCCCGAGTCTTATCCCTCATTAAAACCCTTGGTTTGGATGTTCAAAGGTGGTAGCATTGAAGAAGGTATTTACGAACTTAAAAAAGCAGCAACCCTAGGAAGAATTGTCACCACAGAAGCAAAAAAATATTTAGGGATCATTTATTTACAGTACAGAAATCAACCCGATAGTTCCATAGTATATTTTGAGCAACTCAAGAATTCTTACCCAAACAATGATTACTTTCAGATGTTGTACACTGAAAATCTCTTAAACCTTGAAAAATATGAAGATGCGAAAAAAGAAAATAAATTTTTGAGTCAAAGCTCTAATCCCTATTACCAACTGTCAGCCGGTGTATTTTCAGGAATATATTTAGAAAAAAAACTGAAGGATGACCGAAAAGCCGAAACTCGATACAAGGCATCAGTAGAAATCAGCAAACAACTTAAAGCAAAGACCAACAATTATCTTGCAAATGCTTATGCAGGCCTTGCCCGAATTTCGGAAAGAGCTGGAAATAATAAAGAAGCCAACTATTATTACAAAATGGCCCTTAAATATGGTGAATATGATGGGGTCAAAAAAGAGGCACGACAGTTTTTAGAAAAGTGATTATGCGATTTTAAATAGAGAGTGAAAATTAATTAGTCCTAAGTGAATTGAATTATTATAGTGGTCGATATTACAATTAATATCTTCATTAATCAAAAAATTAATTTTGACTGTAAGAGATAAAATAATCTTTCAATTAACCTTTCTACAGGTAAACCTCTTTTTTAGGTTTTTATAATTCAAAATTTGATTGCTGATTAACTTCTAAATCACGCCCCATTAAAACTTCATAAATGCAATTAATGTTTTGAAAAAGAAGAGGTAAGGGCAAAATGAAGAAGGTTATTATTATTTTTTTTGTATTGGTGGGAATCAGATATAATGCTACCAGTCAAATCATGAAGGACCCTGAAGGACTAAAACTTCAAGAAAACGCCACAAATGCGATCTATAATCTCGATTTTGAATCTTCTTCCAAATATATTGAAGCGTTAGAAAAAAAATTCCCCCACCACCCAGTAGTCCCTTTATTTAAAGCCTATGAAATTTACTGGAAAGATATGCCTCTAAACCCTGACAGTGAAAACTATAATACCTATGAAAATGAATTAATTGAAGCCGCAGAAAAAGCAGAAGCCCTCTATGAAAAAGAAAAAACTCCTGAAGCCACTTTCTATGCCTTGAGCGCCCACAGTTTATTAACCAAATTATATGGAGATGAAAATCGCTTCGTTAAAACCATCAATGAAGCTTCCATCGCCTATAATTACTTAAAAGAAGGTTTCAAAATACAAGAAGAATACCCGGAATTTTATCTCTATACAGGGTTATACGATTTTTACAGAGAACGATACCCCGAATCCCATCCCACCATAAAACCTCTTATTTGGCTATTTGCAAAAGGAGATATACAAAAAGGATTACAGGAATTAAAAATTGCTGCCACCAAAGCAGTATTAACCAAACCTGAAGCCAATAAATATCTCATGATCATCTATCTCAAATACCTGGATGAACCAGACAGTGCTCTTCCTTTTATTGAGAAACTGACCATCTCCTACCCGGACAACCTATATTTCAGTATGTTATACGTGGAAAACCTCTTAGTACTCAAACAATATGAAAAGGCTACACCCTATATAGAAAAGCTAAAAGAAGACCCCAACCCTTATTTTCGGATGGCAGGAGAAGTTTTTACAGGAATAAACTTTGAAAAGAATATTAAGGATGAAAAGAATGCCTCCCTTTATTACAATAAGGCAATTGAGACATCTGAGTTTCTTAGTTGGAGTGCTAAAAACTATATCAGTTTCGCTTATGCTGGATTGGCCCGAATCGCCATAAAGAATGGGGATAAAAGAGCTGCCAGAAAAAACTACAGAAAAGCCGTCAAATATGCCCAATATGATGCCGTGAAAGAGGAGGCCGGTGAATATTTGGGGTATTAGGGTAATCATAAAGAATTAATAATTAAAAACAAAATAAATGATTGCCATAAACTAAACCACTGCTGCTCTCTAAGGCCTTTAAATTAAACACTAAAACTTTACTACATTTTTTTAACAATTCAATTCAAAAAAACTACAATTGACTGCATTTACTTTTATTAAATAGAAAATAATTACAATAATTGTAGCAAAGAATTTAAAACCCCTAAAATGAATACATATGAAAAAGTTATACCACTTTCTTTCCACAATAAATAAAATGGGGATTAAACTGGCTGTTCTTTTTTTACTGCTTCCAAAACCAGGAAATAGTGAAATACTGCCCAATAGCCCCTCAAATCAATCTGATTCTATTAAAAGGAAAACATATATCCAACATACTTATTCTAATGGGGTCAGCAAATATTCCATTAAACAAAGAGGAGAAATTGAATTAACGGAGGACGAAAAGGACATTAAAAACATCTCCCCAGGGGGCTACCTAAAAATAGAAAAGACTACTTTCGGAAATAAAAGAAGATTGGAAATTACTAGTGATTCCAGAGGGGAAGTACACAAAAAATATTTTGAAAACCGAAAAGAATTACCTTTTGAATCCGAGGGAAAAAATTGGTTATCCGAAATACTATTGGAAGTCATCCGCAGCAGTGGCATAGATGCAGAAAATCGAGTTAATAGAATTTATAAAAAAGGAAAAACTTCAGCTGTCCTTAGGGAGATTTCACTAATCACCAGTAATTCAGTAAAAGGAGATTATTTTGATTATTTACTTGAAAAAAATGATTTGAATGACCAAGAACTTATACAAATTGTTGAGAAAATTGGCTCATCCATCACTTCCAATTCAACAAGGGCTGAGTTATTAGAAGATCACAGCAGAGTATTTCTTGATAATGATAAAAAAGCCAAAGCCTTCTTTGCCGTTCTTTCCAAACTTTCTTCCAACACTGAAAGGGGTGAAGTTTTAAGGCATATAGTAGATGACCATAAACTTTCTCATTCTATGTACATCGATCTTTTAAAAGCGACGGGAAAACTTTCATCAAATTATGAAAGGGCCGAAGTTTTAGAAGAAGTAAACGAAATTTTTATAGACAAACCACAGGCCTATGAAGCTTATTTCCGTGTAATTGATGGAATGTCCAGCAATACAGAACGTGGCAATGTGTTGACGGACCTATTAGAAGATAATAATTTAAGCGCAGGGTGCTTAAAGAGACTTTTGGAAAGCACCCGAAAAATTTCTTCTAATACAGAAAAAGGAAATATTTTAGAGGAGTTTATCCCCTATTTTGAAAATGATAAATCTTTAATTCCAGTTTTCTTCCAAACCATAAACAGTGTGAGTAGCAATACCGAAAAAGGCAATATCCTGCGTTCGCTCATTTATGAAAACGATCTAAAGGCAGAAGCTCAATTAGAATTATTTAAATCCGCCAAAGCCCTGGAATCCAACACAGAAAAGGGGCAAGTATTAGCCCTGGCTATGAAAAGAATGTCTTTGAATGAACAAGCTCACTTAGCTCTTTTTGATGCCATCAATTCCCTACACAGTAATACGGAGAAAGGAAGATTGTTGGATCATTATGTGAATAGCACGCAACTAAGAGGTGATCATAACCATTTATTTTTCGAAACGGTTCAATCTATTTCTTCTAGCCATGATAAAGCCCAAATATTAAAAGAGACAGCACAGTATATCCCTTCAAATGATCAAAACTCTATCCATAATTATCTGGAAACGGTGGAAACCATTAGAGGAAGTTTTGAACAAGGAGAAGCTCTGATAGAATTAATTGAAGAAGTTGAACTTAATAAAAACTCCCTGATCTCCGTCCTAAAAACCACCAAGTTTATTGGTAACAATAATGAAAAAGCTGAGATACTTATCAAAGTAAGCGGATTAATAGAAGAAGGAGACAAAGAATTAAAAGAAGCATTTAAAGATGCAGCCAGCTCCCTAAGCTCCAATTATGATTACAGAAGGGTTATGGAAAGATTGTAACTCACCTCTCAGGAAAATTGAAAATAGGTAAAATATTGACCTATTTTCAATAACTCTCAAAGACAAACCAGAACCAAATTGTTAAAAACAAAACTAACATGCTTAAGGTAAAAAACTGGTGGAAACCTTTTATTGCTTCCGGGGTAGGCTTGCTAGTCTTCACCTATTTATATTATAGTGAAAGTAATGTATGGCCCAGTCTTCGCGAAGAATTGGAGCTATTTGGTTTTTGCCTTTTGACTGCCAATATTTCTTTTGTTTGCATTCATTTAATGGGCAAAAAGCTAAATCATCGGTTTCCATGGGGAAATCACCTGACTTCCAGATTACTCCTAGGTCTATTTTCAGATCTAATGATAAGCTTCTTTTGGATTGTAGTTATCCTACTTTGTTATGAGATAATGGTAAAATCTCATTTTAATATTAATGAGTTTATCATTATCTATCAGCAAGCCGCTACAAAATTATTAGTGGTGAGTTTACTCATTTTTTTCATGTACGAAATTCTCTCCCTTTCATTATATTCCTATCAACAATATGCAGAAGGTCAAATTGAATCTGTAAAACTAAAGCGGCAACAATTAGAATTACAAATCGAAGTACTTAAAAGCCAGTTAAGCCCACACTACCTTTTCAATTGTCTTAATACTATCTCTTCTCTGGTCGATAAAGATGCAGACTTGGCAGAAGAGTTCATTCGACGATTATCCTATACCTACCAATACATCTTGGAAACCAACCAGAAAGGCCTAGTCAAGTTATCCGACGAAATGGAATTTCTCAAATCCTATAATTTCTTATTGAAGGTTCGCTATGCAAATTCCATCGACCTTACTATTGACTTATCAGAAAATGCGATAAACAGCCATATCCCTCCTTTAAGTATACAAATGCTCATGGAAAATGCGGTAAAACATAATGAAATCAGCGAGCGACAACCTTTAAATTTCAAAGTTTACTCTACCCAGGATTCCATAGTGGTGAGCAATAATAGAAATGCAAACCAGCCGAAAACAGATTCTATTCAAATCGGCCTTAAGAATATCCAAAACCGTTATGCATTTTACAGTAAAAAGGCCGTGAAAATCATACAAGGAGAAAGTTTTGAAGTCAGTCTACCCATTATAAATGAACCCCAGATTCAGGAGGCTGTTAATTAAATCATTCTTACAAAAAGATAAGATTTATGAAAAAAATCTTCATTCATCATCCCATTTACAGAATCATTTGTCCACCTATATTCGGCACGGTGATTTATATTTTAATATTATTAATACATAATGAACTGCCCGCTCTTTACGAATATTTCTTTAGTCAGGAAGTGCTAATTTGTGTTGGACTAAGCTTTTTGGTGAATGAAAGCCTTAGACTTCTTGTCAAAATCCTGGATAAGTATATTCCTTGGGAAGGAAACCTGGAGCTGAGAATTATTTCACAATTATGCTTTGGGGTTGGATTGGCAATTTTAATTAGTAACACCACTATTGCTGCCTATTTCAAATATATTATTGGTTTTAGCACCAATTCTACGGAATTAATAACTTTTAACATTATCTACAGTATTTCCAGCATATTCTATAACCTAAGTTACTTTAGTATCATTTTACTCCATCGGAAAAACCTTGAAAAGCTGAATAAAGAGACTTTATTAAAAGAAAAAATTGACTTTAAAATCCAACAATTTAAAAACACCATTAACCCGGGATTCTTTTATAGCAGCCTAGAAACCCTAATTGGCCTCGTTCATGAGGATTCTGATTTTGCCGAAGAGTATATAGATCATTTGGCTTCCCTTTATCGCTATTCTCTTGAAAAAAAACAGGATGAATTAAGTAAATTAGAAAAGGAATTGGAATTAATTGAACATTTGATTTTTTTACTAAAAGCCCGCTATGATAAAAATTTAAACTTTCGATTTAATTGGGAAACCTTGATACCTGGTAAACAAATGGTACCAGGAACCTTACAGAGGCTTGTAGAGCAAATAGTCACTGAAAACATTATTTCGAAAAGACAACCACTTAACATCCTTTGTTATTTAGAAGATGATTACCTTATCCTCCAAAATAAATTTAACGAACGGTTACAGCCATATTCTAGCAGAGAGAAATTCCAAGAACTGGAAAAAGCCTATGCTTTTTATTCTGACCAACCCATAATTCAAGTAAAAGCACAAAAGGAATCTTTTATCAAGGTTCCATTACTACAACCACTATAAAGTCAATTTTAAAAAATATACTTACCATGAATATCTTGATAGTTGAAGATGAAAAACCTGCTGCCGAAAAAATAGAAAAACACCTGAAACGATTTGACCCAAACATCAGAATTTTGGAAAAACTGAGCTCCATTGAACAGTCTGTAAGTTGGCTTAAAAAAGCACAAAAAAAAGCAGATCTGCTGATCATGGATATCCAACTTTCTGATGGATTAAGTTTTGAAATATTTAGTCAAGTTTCTGTCAATACACCTGTGATTTTCACCACGGCCTTTAACCAATATGCCATCAATGCTTTTGAGGTAAATGGTATTGATTATTTACTCAAGCCCATCAGTTACCAAAAACTGGTTAAAAGCATGGAAAAACTAGAAAATCTACGTCAAAACCTCAGCCTTAAGCAACAAGAAATTCCTTTAGAAGCCTTAAACAAAGCGCTTTCCCACCTTGAAAAAAATTACAAGAACCGTTTTATGGTAAAATCTGGGGAGCACATTCGCTCCTTAAGCAGGGATCAAATTGATTTATTTTTTGCGGATGGAAGAACAGTGTATTTGCTCAATGAAAATGGCTATAAATTCATTATTGACTATAAAATGGAATCTTTGGAAGAATTGCTGGACCCAGAGTACTTTTTCCGAATTAACCGAGGATTCATTCTTCATATTCAATCCATTCAAGATGTTCTACTTTATTCTAACAGCCGGTTAAAAATCAAACTCAAGAAACCATTCCCTAAAGAATTAATCGTAAGCAGGGATAAAGTGGGGGCTTTCAAAGATTGGTTCAATGGGGATCTTGGATAATAACTAAAGATTAAACATAGGGTTTTGTATTTCCTCCTTCTAAACCACTTACCCAAATGAAAAAGGAGCTTCTAATCAATTCCAGATTTTCAAAGGAAATAGCCTTTTCTTTTACAATCAATGATCGTTATTTACCTTTTCAAAGAAATCATTTTTTATCTTTTTCTTCCTTAAGGAAAATCCGAATTACTCCATTTCGAGCCATTGAACCATAGAGGGCTGCATCTTTAATATCAAAATCAATTACAAGCTTATCAAGATCTGACAACGTATATTGATCTAGTGTTTCAAAATCAAAGATTGGCATTTCATTTAAGATTACAACAGGTTTTGTTTGCCAAGTCACTACTTGTCCACCAATATCCTTTAATGTGGAGGTAGAAGTAAAAGTATTGCTTATTCCCTCAATATATTTTCCCAAATTTTCCTTTTGAGCAAAGGAGGCTTGATTTAATATCAGAGTTAAAAATATAGATAAAATTAAAATACGCCTCATTTTTAAAAATTCATTAAGTATTTCACTAAATTAAAAATACATTTCTCTCCTAAAATCTCCTAACCAATCATTTTTCCTAATTTTTGACAAAATATATCAATTTCCTCTCTGGTATTGTAGTAATGTACCGAAGCCCTTAGCAACTGATTTAATCCACGGCTCTCCATATCCAAAAGGGTTCCGGAAGGTATAATGACAGAGGTATTAATCCCCTGATACTTTAAATTGTCCCGAAGTTCAAAGAGATCAACCTTCGGAATAGCTATACTAACAATTCCACATTGTTCAACTCCTAAATCCTTCACTTCCAATGCAGGAATTTTGGTTAATTCCTTTCTTAAATACCTGGCTAATTCCACAATTCGTGACCAAATATTTTCCACTCCAACTTTTAGGGCATACTCTACGGCTACACCAAAACCCAATTTATTAGCAAAATTACATTCCATACTCTCAAATCGTCTTGTTCCTTCACGAACCTTAAAGGATTCTCTTCCAGTCCACTCTGCAGAATGTAAGTCTAAAAATATGGGATCCAGGTCTTCTAAAATAGCCTTACGTACATATAAAAAGCCAGTACCCCTTGGAGCTCTCATAAACTTCCTACCGGTAGCTGATAGCATATCACACCCAATTTTTTGGACATCAATTGGCATTTGTCCTACCGATTGACAAGCGTCCAACAAATAATAAACCCCATGTTTTCTAGCAATTTCCCCCACCTCTTCTGCCGGATTAATCAATCCCCCATTTGTTGGAATATGGGTAATGGCAATCAATTTAGTTCTTTCATCCACCAAGTCTTCTAAGGCTTCACAGGAAAGTCTACCGTTGGCATCGTTTGGCACAACTTTTATTTCCACCCCATGTCGTCTTTTTGCCTGAAGGTAGGCAATAAAGTTGCTCGCATATTCGCACTGTGCCGTTAAAATTACATCACCTGCTTTAAATGGAATAGAATGAAAAGCCAAATCCCAGGCGGCCGTGGCACTTTCCACATAGGCTATTTCATTGGTATGGGCATTGATCAACTGTCCTACGGAAGCATAAACCTTCTCAAAATCATGATGATATTTCGCCTCGGTCTCATAACCACCTTTCAGAGACTCTTCCTGTAAATAATTAATAACAGTATCTCTGACTATAGTTGTGGTTAAAGAACAACCAGCATTGTTAAAATGAATAAGCTCCTCTGTTCCAGGAGTATCATTTCTTAATAACTCTAATTCTTGAAGATCAAACATAACATTAACAGCTCAATGCCTGCCTTTTCACTTAATAATTTATTGAAAGAAAACTAAAAATCGCCATAAAAAAGGTCAACATACGAAAATAAACCTTTTCCCATCCGCTATCCAACCATTAGTTGAGAAAATCCTTCTCTTGGTTGAAAACTTACCTTTTCATAAAAAAGAATAAACTATATTTCACTTATGTCTACTGATCAAAAACTAATGGAAATTACAATACCAAAACCCCCACTTTACTATCTTGGAAGTATTAAACCTCAAATGAAAACTAATTCCCAACTTTTAAAAATACTTCCCTCTTTAGCATTGATTCTTTGGGGAATTATAAACCCTTTTACCAACATATCATTTTTCAATCTCAACTCCATATAAATTGATTTAAAATACATAAACATTCCATTTACATGAAAAATTATTATTTTGCAGCTTTTAGGTTTAAACATGAAATGCCCACAAAACTCCAAATGGACAATTTTTTCAACTTAGGGAGAATACCCTTCTATTTTTTGGTTCTTCCATTATTTGTTTCCTGTTCAAAATCAGAAATGGACGAACCTACACAGGATGAGCGTATTTCTAATGTTTTGAACTTGCCGGCTACTCCCTTTAATTATGCCAATGTGGAATTACCGGAGCACTTTAGGTATGCGGAAGATAATTTCGACAACACCCCTTCCGATAACCTCCTTACCAATCAAGGAGCCACATTAGGGCGGGTATTATTTTACGACAAAAATCTTTCAAAAAATAAATCCATCTCTTGTGCCTCTTGTCACATTCAAGAAAATGGTTTTTCCGACCCGAAAATTTTCAGTGAAGGGTTTGAGGGTGGACAAACCAGAAGAAATTCAATGGGTTTGGCGAACTCCAGATTTTATCAAGATGTCAAATTCTTTTGGGACCATCGAGCCAGGACCTTGGAAGAGCAAGTATTAATGCCCATTCAAGATGAAGTGGAGATGGGTTTGACGCTGGATGAACTTGTGGAGAATTTACAATCATTGGAATACTACCCTCCTCTTTTTGAGGATGCTTTTAGTTTGGAAGAAATCACTTCTGACAAAATCTCAAAAGCTTTGGCTCAATTTATTAGATCTATGCTCTCCTTTAATACCAAATACGATGAGGGCATCGCACAAACCAGAGATATTTTTATGGATTTCCCCAATTTCACAGCCGAAGAAAACCTTGGAAAAAATATTTTCAATGGGTCCTTTCGGTTAGATGAAAAAGGAGTGTGTATAAGGTGTCATATGCCTAATGATGATGATGAGCCTTTACGCCCAGGATTTGTTCCGCCAAATCAGGCCACCTTATTCACTGTGGGCCCAAGAAATAATGGCATTGATGCCAACTCGGAAACGGCTACCGACAATGGTGTGGGAGAACTTGTAAATAACCCTGTAGCGGATGGAACTTTCAAGGTTCCATCCCTAAGAAACATAGCCCTAACTGCCCCATATATGCATGATGGACGCTTTGCCACACTGGAAGAAGTGGTGGAACATTATAGTACTGGGGTACAGCCCCATCCCAGTCTTTCCTTTCCTGCTTTGGCGAATGAAGATGGTAGTGCGGTAAATCTACATCTAAGTGAGGAGGAAAAAATTGCATTAGTAGCCTTTTTAAAAACTTTTACCGATATAGATTTTGTTTCGGATGAAAAGTACAGCAACCCCTTTAAAGAAAATGAATAGAAAAAAAATAACCTTTCTTCTGAGAGTGATTTTTTTTCAACTGCTGGCACTTATTTCTTTCAGTTGCTCTACAACTGATGATATAGAGGAGCTCCCCACACCTGTGGAGCAGCCCAACATTCAGACCTTCACAGTCATGACTTTCAATATTACAGGAAACAAATGGTCATCAAATAAAGACGTCATCAATTCCATCATTTTAAATCATCAAGTGGACATATTGGGAACCCAGGAACTAAGTGGGAATATCAAATCGGAATTCATGCAACTCTTGGGGGAGAATTATTCTATCGTTGAAACCTTTGATGACCTAAATGTCAACCTATCCCCCATTATATACAACAATCAACGCTTTAATTTACTCGATTTTGGATATAAGGAGACTCCTATTTGTGGTCCCAGAAGATTTGTCAATTGGGCACTTTTTAAAAATTTAGATAATGATCAAACCTTTTTCTTCTATAATAATCATTTATGCCGCGGTGAGGAGGAATCTCAAAAACAACATGGGGTAGACCTTATCGAGCTAATGACAGAACATCAAAATAAGGAAACCAATTACAGAGGGATCGTGACTGGAGATTTCAACGCCAGCGAGGGGACAGACCTAGTTGACTTTATATTAGGAAAGAAATCTTTAACCCTCAATAATACAGAATATCTCAATAACCTTTCAATAGAAGATACTTGGCAGTTGGTTAATCCCAATCAAAATAAGCCTTCTCAGGGAAATGTTGCCATAGACTGGATTTTTTGCACCTCCAACTGGAGGGTAGAAAACTCTCTTGTAGACACTTCCAATTCAGAATCAGGTGGAACTCCACCCTCTGATCATTATCCACTAATAACCATTTTTTCAAACGATCTTTAATTATAAAGCCAGCAATAATTTTGACATTATTGTTGGCTCTTAATTCTATTTTTTCAAGGATTAAAAAAATTACTATTTCCCCCACCCTAAACAAACAGGGGTTTTTACCGAATAATTATTCAAAAAACTAAGTTTCCCACTTTCCTGATCAATGAGGAACTGCACAATGTTATCGGTATTTTGATTAGAAATGTAAAGGAATTTCCCAGAGGGATCAATAGAAAAGTTTCTTGGGAACTCCCCCCTTGTAGGCACATGCTCCACCAGAGTTAAACGCCCAGAGTTTTCATCAATTTGAAAAACAGCCAGGCTATCATGTCCTCTATTAGAGGCAAACAAAAATTTTCCATTGGGATGGATGTCAATCTCAGCTCCTACACTTGTCCCTTCGAAATCAGAGGGAAGAGCAGAAACAGATTGTAAGTCTGTTAATTCCCCTTCTTTTTTATTGTACGAGAATGCCTGTACTTGATTATCTAATTCATTGATAACATAAGCAAATTGACCATTCGGATGAAATACAAAATGTCTAGGCCCAGCTCCTTCTTTTAAGGCAATATAAGGTTGTTTATTCAGAATCAATTTTCCACTTTCCTTATCCAAAACTAAAATCCAGATCTTATCGCTTCCTTTATCTGGAACAAAAACGAATCGGTTATCGGGAGAAAGAACCACTTCATGTGGGTGAGATGCATCTTGGTCTCCATGAGGTCCCGAACCTTCGAATTGTTGACTATAAATATGTGTCAATTGCCCGTCCTTCGACCTCTTATACATATCCACCACACCTCCAAGATAATTAGCCACAAAAACATAATTTCCCTCCCGATCTAAAGTTACAAAGCAGGGAGCCAAACCATTGGTAGGCAATTTTTGAAGCATATTTAAACCATTATTCCCATTCACCTCATAGGCATATATATAACCGTTGGAATCATCTCCAGGGGTCAATTCACTGATTGCATATAAATAATTCCCATCGGAAGAAAGTGTCAAATAGGAAGGATTCGCGATCTTGGCAACTGTCGATTTCAATTCCAAATGCCCATTTTCCTTATCCATATTTAGCAAATACACCCCCTCCGCTTTTCCATCTACATGACCTTCTTTTTTAGTGTATGTCCCCACATAAACAGGAATATTGGAAGAAACTTGATTTGACTTTTGGCTAATATCATCCTTTTTCTTGTTTTGACAAGCTGAAACCCAAAGGCCCGCCAACACCATTAGAAATAAAAAAATGTTCCTCATTTGAAAAAATATGTTTAAAATAAAAAATCTTTTAAAGTTAAAGACTTAAAATTGATCTAATAATCTTTAGGGCAAAATCATTCCCCTTTCACCCCACCTCAGTCTGGATAGGTATTTACCAAAAATCTACTAGCCAGGAGTGTAAAACATCCATTTTCCCCAAAATATGAGTTGATTTTTACAAAATTATAATATTTTAAAAATGACTAAAAAGGCAGAAATTTCACTATTGCCAAGGCCTTACTTAAGAAGTCATTTAGATAACATTTAGGGAACTCTTTCTTAAAAAAATATATAACCAAACGATAGGTGCTATAATAATAAGTACATGAAACAATATTTTTAAAAGTATAAGGCCAAAATAATCCCAAACAAATAAGAATTGTTAATAATTAATATTATTTTTCTCATAAATAATTCATCTAAAATTATCAATTATTAAAAAACAAACCTCTTTTAGGGGTTCTATATACCCTTTTGAGGATAGTGTTAAAAACTGGAAATAATGAAAATGAAAAAGCAGAACTGGTTTTTGGGAGCAGTCCTACTTATTTTTGCCGCTTGTCAATCAGAAACAGATAAGAAAGTGTTAAAAGCAGAAGTAAGTGCCCCAAAAGCTAAAAAAGAAGCTAAAGAGCTAACCATCCACGGACATAGCCGAATTGATAACTATTATTGGCTAAGGAACCGAGAAAGTGAAGAGGTATTGGATTACCTTAAGAATGAAAATGAACATACAAAAAGTCAACTGGAACATACCGAAGCATTGCAAGAAAAGCTTTTTGAGGAAATTAAAGGTAGGATCAAAGAAAATGACGAATCCGTACCTTATAAATTGGATGACTATTATTATTACACTCGTTATGAAGAAGGGTTAGAATACCCGATTTATTGTCGCAAAAAGGGATCACTGGAAGCTGAAGAGGAGATCATGATCAATGCCAATAAACTGGCCGAAGGACATGAATTTTTCTCTATGCGAAGTGTAAATGTAAGCCCCCAACAAAATTTAGGAGCATTTGCCGTGGACACGGTTGGAAGAAGAATTTACACCATTCGCTTCAAAAACCTGGAAACAGGAGAAATCCTAAAAGATGAAATTCCTGCAGTAACAGGCAACATGGCATGGGCTAATGACAATAAAAGTTTGTTTTATACCCGACAGGACCAAGAAACATTACGGTCAAACAAAATTTATAAGCATATTCTGGGTACAGATTCCTCGAAGGATGAGTTGATATACGAAGAAAAAGATGAAACCTTTGGATGCTATGTGTACAAAACCAAATCTAAAGAATATTTAGTCATTGGTTCATATAGCACCTTGTCAACCGAAAACCGTATTTTGAAAGCTGATAATCCAAAAGGGAAATTTAAAATTATTCAGCCAAGGGAAAGAGATCTGGAATACAGCATCAATCATTTTGAGGACAAATTCTACATTCTAACCAATTATAAAGCTAAGAACTTCAAACTGGTAGAATGCCCAGTTAATAAAACCACAAAAGAGAATTGGAAAGATGTTATTGCCCATCGGGATAAAGTCCTATTAGAAAATGTAGAGATTTTCAAAAACTTCCTTGTGGTTGATGAGCGAAAAGAGGGACTAACCCAACTCAGAATTATCAACTGGAAAGACAAAAGCGAACATTATCTTGATTTTGGAGAACCTACCTATACGGCTTATATTAGTTATAATCCTGATTTTAACACCCAAGAATTACGGTATGGGTATAGTTCCATGACTACTCCAAACTCTACCTTTGACTATAACATGGTGAGCAGGGAGAAAGAACTCAAAAAGCAAACGGAAGTTGTGGGTGATTTTGATCCTGCCAATTATGTTTCCGAGCGTCTTTTTGCTACAACATCTGACGGAACCAAAATACCAATGTCCATTGTCTATCGAAAAGGAATAAAAAAGGATGGAGCTAATCCAACGCTAATCTACGGCTACGGCTCTTATGGAAATTCTATTGATGCTTACTTCAGTTCTTCTCGTTTGAGTTTATTGGACAGAGGTTTTGTCTTTGCTATTGCACATATCCGAGGAGGTCAGGAAATGGGCAGACACTGGTATGAGGATGGAAAATTACTGAAAAAGAAAAACACTTTTACCGACTTCATTACTTGTTCTGAACACCTCATAAAAGAGGGATATACTAATAAGGATAAATTATTTGCCATGGGAGGAAGCGCCGGTGGTTTATTAATGGGAGCTGTAGTAAATATGCGTCCCGATCTTTACAGAGGAGTAATTGCTGCCGTTCCTTTTGTGGATGTAATAACCACCATGTTGGACGAATCAATTCCACTCACTACTGGCGAATATGACGAGTGGGGAAATCCTAACGATAAAGAATATTATGATTATATTCTGTCTTACTCTCCTTATGATAATGTGGAAGCAAAGGATTACCCTAATATGCTAGTGACAACAGGACTACATGATTCTCAAGTGCAATATTGGGAGCCTGCCAAATGGGTTGCCAAATTGCGAGAGTTAAAAACGGATGACAATCTTTTATTGCTCCATACCAATATGGAAGCAGGCCATGGAGGAGCATCCGGCAGATTTAAACGATTTAAAGAAACTGCAATGGAATATGCATTTATTCTAGACCTTGCGGGTCACAAAGAAGAAATGGATATGTGATAAATGAGAAAAATTTAATAAAAAAATAATGAAAAGCACTTCTAAAAAAGAGGTGCTTTTCTTCTTTTCAAAGGGTAAATTAATTATCTCTCACAAAATAAATTAAGTTAAATGTGATTTCCCTAAGAATTCTCTAGCTATTGGGATTATGCATAAGTAATTTAATGACTCCAAGCTTTCTTATTCTACCATCACCTTTCCACCCATAAAGGCACCGTGTTTGACAATTCAAAATAAGGAACTGCTATAAAATAGGTCATTAAGGTAATAACAACTATGGCTATGAAATTCATCCAGAAACCAGCTCTTGCCATCTCCGAAATTGTCAGACGTTCACTGGCAAAAACAACTGCATTTGTCCCTGTTCCCGACGGAAGACAAAAAGCTGCCGAACAGGCGAAAGTAGCAGGGATCATTAATAAAAATGGATGAGATTGGTTTGCAATGGCAACTGTAGCCAGAATCGGCATAAAAATATTTGCAGTAGCAGTATTTGAGTTAATTTCGGTAAGAAATGTAATAAAAAAGATAATTAAAATTAGGACTACAAAAGTTGGCATACCTTGCAAAAAGCTAACCTTGTTGCCTAACCATTCTGCAAGTCCTGTATGATTAAAACTTTTTGCTAAAGCATACCCACCTCCAACTATCATTACAACTCCCCATGGCACGGTAGATACCGTCTTCCAATCCAATAATCTTGCTTTAGTTTGCTTATTTCCATTTGAAATCACGAACAACAATAGGATACTAATAAAAGCAACGGTTGCCTCATGTACGTAATCCCCTATTCCCAAAAGACTTCCCCAACCAGGTAAGACCAAAGAACCTAAATTTAAATCCTTTCTAAAAATCCAGGCCACTACCGTGAAAATAAAAATGGCTAAAACCCTTGCCTCAGCCTTGCTTATTGTTCCCAGGGCTTTCATCTCTTCTGCAATCACTCCGGAGGTTGAGGAAATCGTACCTTTAACCCCAAAAAACTTGAGTAGGTAAAACCATGAAATGGGTAATAATACCAATGCAATCGGGACTCCTACCATAAGCCAATCGGTAAAAGAAATACTTGGCGCTTGAGGATACATACTTTCCACTATTCCTGAAAAGATCAAATTGGGAGGGGTCCCAACGAGTGAAGCCATTCCCCCTATGCTCGCTGAATAAGCAATGGCAAGCATCAAGGCAAGCCCAAACCTACCTGAATTACCACTAGATTCCTCCTTGTCTATTACCGCTGTAGCAATGGGCAACATCATTAAGGCCACTGCCACATTGGCTATCCACATTGATAAAAATGCAGTAGCCACCATAAAACTCAAAATAATCCTGGTTCGGCTTACCCCAATGAATGTAATAACGACCAGGGCAATTCGTTTGTGGAGATTCTGTGCTTCAATCGCTTTTGCAATAATCATTCCTCCCAATAACATAAGAACATTATTGTGGGAGTAATTTTCTGCCACTTCTCCCGAGGTCATTAATCCAGATAATGGAAAGAGAGCTAAAGGAATAAAAGCTGTAACATAAATTGGCACCACTTCTGTTAACCACCAAAAGGCCATTAACAAAGCAATTCCACCCGCAAGGTAAGCCTCCCTGGTTAACCCCTCAGGTACTGGTGAGATAATCGTAAAAAGTAGGGAAAAAAGTCCTAACAATAAACCAATAAACTTTGTCTTCATAGGAAAATAAGTAGGAAGAAGCTGGCCAATAAATGGCCAGCCTCATAATTTAAAAAGATCAGATTAAAAATTGTAGGAAATTCCTGTGCTGAAGAATCTGCCCATTAATCCAAATTGACTAGTGGAACGGCCATAGGGAGATAGTCCATTAAATGTCCCACCGAACTCATTCTTATCAGGAAAAACGTCAAAAATATTATTGACGGAGGCATTCCAATTTAGCCTGGAAGTAAAGTTGAATCCTAATACCAGATCGGTTACAAACTTTGCAGCTTTTATTTGAAAATTATCCTCCTCATCCCTGGAATCTACATCCTGAATTTCTCCAAATCGGCTAACCCTAACAGTGCTGCTAAATTTGTTTATATCATAACCCAATGAAAAAATAATTTTACTTCTTGGTTGAGCTACTTCAACAAGTCCCTTTGTCCTTCTATCAATAACCTCCACCCCGAAGGCGCCTAATTCATCCGATGTTCTTACTTCACTATCGAATTCAGTTTTATTGAATGTTGCCGCCATTGATCCGATTAACTTACCCTTTCCTAAATTTTCATTATAAGTCAGCACCAAATCAAGACCCTGAGTTTTGGTATCCACTGCGTTGGTAAAGAACTGAATTTCACCAATATTCCCATTTATTACTTCCTGATTATCAGCCAAACCTATATCATTGACATCAAGGTTTTCTGAAATAATTATTCTGTCTTTAACCTTAATTTGATAGGCATCTACAGTAACCAATAATTTGCCTCCAACTTGAGCCGTCACACCAAGGTTAAAATCAAGGGAGGTTTCTGCTTTAAGATTTCCATAACCTAATTCCTTTACCAAATCATCATCCTGTCTCAAATGAAGGACATTAACCACATCTCCCTCGTCAAACTGCGGATCATTGGCACTAAAATTCACCTGATGCAAAGATGGAGCCCTAAACCCCCGATTGATCGACCCCCTAATTGAAAACAACTCATTGACCTTGTAGCGTGTAGAAATTTTACCAGAAACATTGCCACCAAAGTCACTATAGTTTTCATATCGAAGAGCAGCTCCAACAAGGAATTTCTCAGTAATATCGGCCTCAATATCTCCGAATAGGCCAAAGTTGGTTCGGTCTTGGTCTACAGCTTCACTTGGTGAGAAAGCAATTTTTCCAGGAGATGAAAATTCAAACTGATCCCCAAAAGGCCCAATTGTGTAGCCTACTCTGTCTCCGGCAGTAATTTGATACTCTTCTCTTCTGAATTGAGCGCCAAAAGCAAGGGTCATGGCTTTAGTGGGTGTACTAAAAGTAGTTTTAGAAAAGGTCACCCCCATATTCTGATGACCAAAGTTATTATTACCAACAAAGTACTCAGTTGGCGAATATTGCTGATAGCTTGCATTAGGTGCTTCATCCACATAAGTTGCCAGCCAGTTTTTACCATAGGTACCGTTAATATCTACATTCCAGTCATTCAAACTGGCTTTTCTTATGCCAAAAGTTGCCTGAACATCTGTAGAATTTGCTGGGAATAAAGGGGAATAACCTTTTGGGAACAAGGACAACACTTTCCTTTCATCTCTACCGGGTTGCCTGAAAAAACCAAAGGATAGCAAATCCTTGTATGAAGCCCCAATAGTCGAGTAGGCTTCCCAATTGATGTTTATCGGGTAAGCAGAATTAATAAATAAGGAGGCAGACCTGTTTCTTGATTGCCCAAACTTAGTACCAACATCATTGTCTCGATCAAAATTGTTTTCGGAAATTAGTTGCTCATCCACTACCGGATCCTTATCGTAAACATATCCACTATAAGTATCTTTTCGGTCTGTCTCCCCACTATGTCTTAAAGAAATTGTTGTATTTACGTAACTTCCCTCTTTGTTGTTAATTTTGGCCCCATAATTCACTGCCACTTTATACAATTCACCGTCACCACGAGATGAAACTCCAAAATTTGACTCAACAGATCCCCCCGAATCAGCATCCTTTAAAACGAGGTTTACAATACCTGCAATGGCGTCAGAGCCATACTGTGCTGCAGCCCCATCTCTTAATATCTCCACCCTTTGTATAGCTGCCGTTGGAATAGCATTCAGATCTGTTCCCACAGAGCCTTTTCCTACCACTCTGTTTACATTAAGGGCTGCACTTTGATGCCTTCTCTTGCCATTAATTAAAACCAGGGTCTGGTCCGGTCCCATGCCTCTAAGGGTGGCCGGGTCAACGTAGGAAGTCACATTTACAATCCCATATTTAGTGGAATGAAAAGAAGGAGCCTGAAAATGGATCATCTGCCCCAATTCGGTTTGACCAGTAGTCTGTAATTCTTTAGGGGATAAAACATCTACAGGTACGGGCCTTTCTACATTTGTTCTTGTCCTGTTTGCAAAAGACCCTACAACTACCACTGATTCTAACTCAGTGGTGGAAGATAAAAGACCAATATCCAAAAAATTTCCTTCCACTTTCATCTCTATACTGGAATAACCGACAAAGGAAATTACCAGTATACTTCCTTTATCTGCTGCAAGGGAAAAATTGCCGTTTACATCTGTTATGGTTCCATTAGTTGTTCCTTTCACCACAACCGATGCCCCCACTATGGATTCTCCAGTAGATTTATCGGTCACTTTACCCTTAATAGGTTCGGGAACGATTGGTTTGTTAGGTTTTCTTTCAGGAAAACTTTTTCTAATAATTACCGTACTATCCTCGATTTCATACTCCAACCCTTGCTTTATAATCACCTTCTCAAATACTTCCTCCAGTGTTGCCTCATTTACTTGAATAGTGATCGCTGGAATTTCGTCAAATAAATCAGACCGGTAAAGAAAGACGAAGTCACTTTGTTTCTCAATCTCTTCAAAAAGGATTTCAATACTGGAATTCTTTAGATTAAGGTTCAATTTCTTATTTTCTGAATAAGTGCTAGCTAATGCCTGTCCGAAAGGCAAAACCAGCAAAAAAATGGTAATTCCTTTAATTAGGAACAACTTTCCGCTTCCCTTTAAAAGCTTTTTTGTAAATTTGTAATTCATGACTTTACTGCAGTTTAATTGAACATTTTGAACATTTGGTTATCTGTAAGTAATGCGGGGGAATGTTGCAGCATTCCCCTTTTTTCTTTTAATTCACTATTAAGGTATTTCCCTTCAGCTCAAACTTTACCTCATTTGTTTTTTCAATAAGTCTAAGTACATCCTTGAAATCCTCCTGTCTTTTGACTGTCCCGGTAAATCTTTTCCCCCTTACCTCTTCATTTTGGTAAATCACTTTTACATCATACCACCTGGAAAGCGTTTCAAGCATTTTTTCAAGCCTTTGATCAGTGAATATTAACTTACCCTCTATCCAGGAAATAATCTTATCGGCCTCGACCTTTTGCTGGGTAATTTCAGCCGTTTTCTTGGAAAAGATACCCTGGGAATTGGGTACTAAAATCTCACTCTTATCCGGAGTATGGGTCTTAAAAAGCTTTACCTTCCCTTCCACTAAGGTGGTCAAAATATCCGCATTTTCAGGGTAGGATGAAATGTTGAAAGCGGTCCCCAAAACTTGAACAGTTTGACCTTCTGATATCACTGAAAAAGGTTTCTCTACATCTTTTTCAACTTCAAAATAGGCCTCCCCTATCAGTTCTACCACTCTTTCATCTTCCGAAAAAGTAACAGGATATTTCAAGGTTGTTTCAGAATTTAACCATACTTTAGAATTGTCAGATAAGGTAAGGAAGAACTCTCCTCCTCGTGGGACTTTAAGTGTATGGTAAACAGTTTTTGAAGGAGGTTTTTTAGCCGTATATTTCAAAGAACTTGTTTCACTTTTTATATCTGCATCTTCCATTTGTATATTCATATTCTGATAATCAGAAAGTTCGTAAAGGGTGCCATCTCCTGTGATAAGTACTACGCCTTTACTACCCGGAGCAATGCTATGAATTTCTTCTGAAACCTTCTTCTCAAGACTGGTAGTTGGGGACCAAAACCAATACCCCCCTATCCCCAGAAGTAAAGAGGCAGCTATTCCGGAAGCAAATCTTAAATATCTTGCAAAGGAATTCTTTTTACCACCTTCAATTTTCTGAACCAACTCCTCCCAGGAATCTTGAGCATCTATTTGAGCAAATGGAAGTGTTCCTTTTGTACCATCTGACTTTAGTCGATGAAAAAATTCACTATGTTTTTGGTCTTCATCCATCCATTTTTTTAAAGACCTTTCGTCTTCTTCATTGAGGGATGAATGAAGCTTTTTCCAAAGAATTTCAAAATCCAATAGTTCTTTTACTTTTCTCATATTACCATAAATTCAATTATTAGACACTCGAATGAAATTTTATGGTGACATGAAACTGGATTTTTTTAAAAAAAAATCACCCAATTGTTTATAAAAAATAGGA
>NZ_SMMB01000576.1 GCF_009711365.1 Xanthovirga aplysinae
AAATGCATCCTAACGAATTGTACCTCTTATTTGACCCGGAAAGTAGAGATGGAAAGTCCACACGAGCCTATGCCTATTCCATCACTCCTCATGTGAATGAGAATTATTATTCTTCGGCTCAAATGACAAGTACGTTTTGGCGAGAATTGTTAGATATGCTTGACTTGACGCCAAAAGAAATCCTAAATCGGGCGCATCCATTGTATCAAGCCAAAATAGCTGGAAATGCTTTTGATGATGAAGGGTGGTTAAATATTCTTAAAGAATACCCTTACATGATAAAAGCTCCAATAGCCATTAAAGAAAATAGGGCAATATTTTGCAAAACTCCTACTGATATTCTCAGACTTGCCAAAGCCACCAAAACCTCCGAATAGTTTATTCTGTAAGGTGTATTCCTTTGTCGGAAATAGTTAGTTTACCATCCTTTTGGAGGTTTCCTATTATTTTTTTAAAAATTTTCTTACTCATCTGGAAAGTGGCCTTTATTCTTTCTGGCTCTGTCTTATCGTGATAAGGCAAAAATCCCCCTGCGTCCTTTAAAGCCAAAAGTATCTTTTCTTTGGAATCAACAACTGCTTGAAAACCCTGTGGTTGAAGGCTTACATCTATCTTCCCGTCTTCTCTTAATTTCTTAATGAATCCTTTTCGAATATCTCCTACCGTCAAAGGTTCAAAAACCTCATTCTTATACAACATACCTGAGTATTCCTGATTGATTATAACCATCCATCCCAAATCAGTCTGACCATAGACCATTACATCAACCTCCTGATCCTTTTTTAAGGCCTTAGTATTCTTATTAAAAAAAGCATTTAGTTTGGCTACGCCTATCACCCGGTTGGTTCTATAATCTAAACATAAACGAACCACATGCACCTCCCCTTCTCTCATTGGACGATGTTGTTCTCTTTTCGGCACTAAAAGATCTTTCTCCAGTCCCCAGTCTAAAAAGGCTCCAAAAGGCACTGTATCTTTCACTTCCAATGCAACAAACTCATCAACTACAGCTTTTGGTTGAAGGGTGGTAGCAATTAATCTATCCTCAGAATCCGTGTAAATAAAGACATTTAAAACATCCCCTATTTGGGTCCCTTTAGGCACATATTTATTAGGAAGTAAAATATCTCCTTTATCCGATTCCAAATACAACCCAAATTGAACCGATCTTCCGACCTTTAACTGATTAAATTTACCGATTTTAAGCATTTCAGATTAGCTTTAGCCTTTATTAAAATGCAAATATCTGAAAAAATTGAATATTTAATAGTGAAGAAAGAATCATATATCTATCCCTATTTAATCTTCATTCATAATTATTCATTATTCTTTATATTTGTTGGACTAAAAAAAAGAAAATTAATCAAAACATTAACACTCTATGAATAATATAGCGGTAATTGGCTCAGGAACTATGGGAAATGGAATTGCCCACGTATTTGCACAACATGGTTTTCATGTAGCCCTCATTGATATTAACCCTGCAGCATTGGAGAAGGCGGTAACCACTATCAAAAAAAACCTGGAGAGACAATTAAACAAAGGAATAATTGATGAAACTACAAAAGAGCAGACCCTAAAAAATATTGCCACCTATACTAATCTCAAAGAAGGTGTTAATAAGGCGGACCTGGTTATTGAAGCTGCCACAGAGAATTTAGAGATCAAACTAAAGCTGTTCACCCAATTAGACGAATTTACAAAACCTGAAGCCATTCTAGCTTCCAATACCTCCTCTATTTCAATCACCAAAATTGCCGCAGCAACTCAACGACCGGAAAAAGTGATTGGCATGCACTTTATGAACCCAGTACCGGTAATGAAGCTGGTGGAAATTATCAGAGGATATGGTACAAGCGATGAAGTAACCCAAAGCATAATGGAAACTTCCCGGAAATTAAACAAAGTACCGGTAGAAGTTAATGATTACCCTGGTTTTGTGGCCAACCGTATTTTGATGCCGATGATTAATGAGGCAATTTATTCTTTATATGAAGGAGTTGCAGGGGTAGAAGAAATTGACACCGTAATGAAATTGGGAATGGCGCACCCTATGGGACCACTTCAATTAGCTGATTTCGTTGGGTTAGATGTTTGTTTGTCTATCTTAAAGGTATTACATGAAGGATTTGGAAATCCAAAATATGCTCCTTGCCCCCTATTAGTAAATATGGTAGAAGCAGGTCATTTAGGCGTAAAATCAGGAGAAGGATTCTATTCTTGGAAACATAAATCGAAAGAATTGATACTTGCCAAACGGTTTCAAAAGTAAGAAAAGCAAAACACTTTAAAATTAAAGGTCTCTCCGGTTCCTCATACAATAAAGAGTCGTTTTCATTGTACCATTTGAGCTAAGAGGGTTTAATAATTTTTAAAAAGTTACTTAAATTCAAAAATAGGCTATCTCATTTTGAAAGATAGCCTATTTTTTTCAGCCAATTTGGTTAAAACAACCCTAATTA
>NZ_SMMB01000085.1 GCF_009711365.1 Xanthovirga aplysinae
GGAGACATTTAGATTTTCAAGGAAAGGAAAAGCTTCGTTTTTTTGGGTTCAGTGTTAATTAGCAAATCATTACCATAAGTGGTAATAAATAGCGGTGGATCCCCATAGGATTACAAAGGGGTACCATGTGATGGTTGGAATCTTTATATGGATTTAAAAAAAATTAATGAAGGATTCTCCCGATTGAAAATGGAACAAGGAAAAAGCCAATGTGGATGGGAGGGAGGAAGAGATCATCAAAACTGTTTTCTCTTATGACGGATTAGATATAGAAAGCGAGAAACTATTTATACATTTACAATAT
>NZ_SMMB01000807.1 GCF_009711365.1 Xanthovirga aplysinae
TTTTTGATAAAATCTTTGGAAAGTAAAAGTCCCAGTCCCGTTCCTCTTTCATCGGCCGTTCCTAGTGTAGAAAAAGGTTGGTTTATTTGAAATATTTTTGACAGCTCTTCTTTGGTCATCCCTCTTCCTGTATCAATCACTGATATTAGTACGTGATGAGTTTCCTCTTTTACAGAAAGAATTATCCTTCCAGGTGGAGATGTAAATTTTATAGCATTTGAAATTAGGTTCCGAAGGACGGATCGGATCATGTTTTCATCGCAATAGACCATTATGCTTTCATTAATTTCTGATAATAGCTGAAGGTCTTTTTTGTCTGCTGAAATTTGTAATAAATCAATTACCTCTGCACATAAAAGGCTAATATCTACTTCTTTTGGGTTAAATTCAATCTTACCTTTTTGAGTAAGTGCCCATTCCAATAGATTTTCAAGAAGGGCAAAGGAATTGGCTGCAGATCGGTGTGCATTGACCAATAATTCTTTTAACTGGTTGTGGGGTAGATTGTCAAATTCGTCTGATAAAACCCGCATTAAACTTAGTAAAGTTCCTAGGGGACTACGTAGATCATGTGCCACAAGGGAGAAAAAATTGTCTTTTTCTAGATTTAACCGTTGTAATTCATCTCTTTGTTTTTTTATTTCCTTTTCGGCTATTTTTAAGGATGTAATATCCGAATCAATGGCTACGAATTTAAATATTTGTCCGTTTTCATCCAATATTGAACTTATAGTGGTATGCCCCCATATTTTCTGACCATTTTTTCTAAAAGCTGAAAATTCGTAAGAAATACTTTTTTTATTTTTCATGGCTGAGGCTACTGCCTCTTCAATACTGGGGTTTTGACTGTTCCAGTAGATGCTTTTCCCATGTGCCATAATAAATTCTTTCAATGAATATCCATACATCCTGGTAAAACCGGCGTTAACCCACTCTAAATGGCCTTCCTTACTAAAAATTCCTATGGCATTATCGGTTTCACTAGCTACAAGAGAGAGGTTTTTTAGCTCTAAATTAACCAATTGTAAGGCCTGGGCCTGCTGTGTGATTTCCTCTTTTTGGTGTTCAAGTGTTTTATTTTTGGATTGGACAATTTGGTTTACTTCCCTTAATTCTTTTGCCTGGAGAGATAGCTGTTCTTTTTGATTTTGAATTTCTGAGGTCCTTTCTTCAATTAGTTTTTCAAGTTGAAACTTTTCTTTCTTGAGATTTTTCAATCTTAGTTTAATTAGTGAACTGACAAGCGCCATAACCAAAAAGAAATAGAGAAGATAGGCCCAAAGGGTTCGGTACCATGGGGGGAGAATGACAAAAGAAAAGGTAGCAGTTTGGCTTTCTTTTCCATAGAAATTTTTGGCTTTAACAAGAAAGGTATATTCTCCCTCTGGCAAATTTGTATATTCTTTTTGTGCTTCCCTTTTCCAGGTAGACCATTCCTTATCAAATCCTTTAAGATAATAACTGTAATTTATCTTGGTCTCTTCATCAAAAAAGGGGGAGGAAAAAGAAAAAGTTAAATGGTTGCTTTTGTAATTTATTTGAGGAATCGTTTTCTGTCCAAATGGGAAACCATTTATTACAGAGGAATCCAAGGAAGAATTAGTTATTATGTGTGGCAGAGTACCTGAAAATATTATAGAGTCTTTGCCGCAAATTACTTTTCTTATTAGCGTTAAGTATTCATCTTGATCCTCTCTTTTTGCCTCTGGGTTGTAACGGAATAGGCCCTTGGTTCCCCCCATCCAGACCGCCTGGTTTTGATCTATATAGATTACTTCTACTTGTTTTTTAGGGAGCCTCTTGAGAGGAATTTGATCATAAACTAAATTTCCGTCGTTCTCTTTCCAAAAAACTTCTGTCCCATTTACCCAAAAATTCCATTGTTTGTCTATGTAATATCTATTGATCCATTTGCTTCCTTCAGCATATTTTTCACCTAAAGTACTGTCGGCAAAGAACCGCCCTTTTTCATCATTAAAATGTAAAAGTCCCTTTTCTGTAGCAAAGAGTAATCGATTATGGTATTTTACTAAACGAATTCCTGCTAGTGATGGTAAGCCTTGTAAGGTATCATAATAAGTTAAAGCTTGAATAGCACGACTTTTATTTTTCAATTTTCCTTTCCCAAAGCGCCTGCCTTTTGAAGGAAAGGAGACTTTAATGAGCCCTTTATAAGAAGTTGCTAGCCATAAGTTTCCCTCTTGATCTTCATTAATGTCACGAATTTCCCCTTGAAAGGAGAACAAGTTATTTTGAGGAATCCAACTGTTATTATGGTACTTTATAACTGCCAGTTCATTTTTTCCTCCTATTAATACTTTCGAAGGGAATTTCTCAGAGGTATATAATTTAAAAGCATAGTGTACATTGCTAATGGTTTTCGCATTTTTTTTTTCAATTTGGAATATGCCATTGGTACCTCCTGCCAAAAGAAGAGGAGGTTTCTTCTCATTATTGGAGGATTTGGGAGGTGCATACTCTATCAAATCCCAACATTGTCCCTCAATTCCAGGTACTTTTTTGAATTGACTAATTTTATGGTTATTTGATTTTTGAGAAGTCTCCAAATAATAAAGGCCAAATGAAGTAGCAACGTAAAGGGTGTCTTGGTGTTTGATAATGTCCAAAACACTTCCTTTTAGTTTGGTGCTCTCATCCCAAAAGCGCAAGGGGGAATCCACTTCTAATTTTGCCAAGCCATTGTCCATGGCAATCCATAGCACATTTTTTCTCTGATAATGTAAATAATAAATAGTTTCATCTTGGAGAAAGCTTTCTTTATCTATTAGTTCTAGAATTTTACCCTCTTCGTTGATAATGGCCAAACCTTTTCTTATAGTGCCAAATGCCATTTTTCCTTCACTTAGCTCTATGCCGTGATAAAGCTTATTTTTCTTTAAAAATTCATTGGCTTCAGATTTAAAAACAGTCACCGTGTCTGTTTTTTCCCTGGGGTTAAACCGGTACAGACCATTGTTCATAGTTCCAATGATTAATTGGTCATCTTTATAGGGGATGAAAGCATGAATCATGCTTTGGGCAAACATTTCGCCATCGGGAATCAACTCTAGTCGGTCATTTGTTAGGGTTTTAATACCAGCGCCCACCTCATGGATATACAATTTATCGTTTATCGTTTTGCAGAGGTAAAAATAATCCCCTTCCTTTTTCCATGTTTTAAAAGATTCAAAGTCGTACCGAAACAAGATTTCATCCGTTAAAAAATAGACTCCATCAGAAGTGGTTGATATACTCCAAACATCAGCGAATTGCTTTTGGAGGGAATCTAGTCGGGATGATAAAGAGACGTATTGCAATTCTCCTAAAGGGGATGGACTCAGGTATCCAAATTCACCTACACCTCCAACAAAAATAGTCCCATCCTTACTCCTTCCAAGGGAGCGTACTGCGCTTTCATTGGATGTTTTAATTTGACGCCAATTCTCGCCATCATATTCCAAAATGCCTTCCTCATTGCCAAAATAAACAACTCCTCTCTTATCATGGATTATGGCCCAGTTTTGAGAGCCCGAATCATATTCTTCTAAGGGATAATTCCGAAGCAAGGGAATCCCCTTTTCCTGTCCGAATAAGTAAGGAGAGCTAAGGTAGATTTTAGAAAAAATAAGAAAGTAGAAAAAGTGCTTCATTCACAGTACCATTGATCCAGTTCCCAAACTCTAAAAGCTCTAGGAATGCAAAAGGAATAAATTCTCAAGGGTTTGAATAACTTTTTGTTTGTAACTTCTTCCAATAGGTAGTTCAATGTTACCAAGTTCTATTTTAGAAGCCGAGTAAGCCACAATTTTATTAATAGAGATTAAGAAAGATTTATGAATCCGTAAAAAGTTTTCTCGGCCTAGTTTGGCTTCAAATTGACTTAATTGGTGTTTAATCAAAAGTGTTTTATCCTCTGTCGTTATTTTTAGGTAGTCCTTTAAACTTTCGATAAATACAATTTCATTTAGAAAAATCTTTACAATCCTTTTATTTTCTTTAACGAATAAATAATCCGGTTTTGAGTTCTCCGGAACCCCATTTGAGGATAATGAAGATTGTTCTTGATTGGCCTGTATTTGTAAATGGAACTTGTTAATGGCTTGCAAAAATCTCCCTAAACTCAAAGGTTTTAATAGGTAATCTATGGCGTTCACTTCAAATCCTTCATAGGCAAAATTTTTATTTCCCGACATGATGATCACCTTAGGTGGTG
>NZ_SMMB01000077.1 GCF_009711365.1 Xanthovirga aplysinae
GTTGTTAGTATTATCATTCCCACCGACACCACCGGCACCGATTATGGCATTTACCTGGGAAATCGTCTGTCCTAATCCATCTTGTGAAACCCAAGCTTTTTGTGAATTGCGGTTATTTCGGCTATCTGTAATGGCATTTACTCCACTAACGAGGTGCATCATTCCATCCTGGAAACCGTCAAATGTTTGCCAATTTTCATCATTATTATTCCCGTCCGCTATTCCATTTATCTCTCTCATCATATTAACATTGCCGTATTGATGTCCATGAAATTTTTGACTATTGTC
>NZ_SMMB01000175.1 GCF_009711365.1 Xanthovirga aplysinae
ATCTTATTGTAATATTGGGACTCATCAAACGCTAACTTAAATTGAAATTCTTAATCATCAGTTGAGAAGTTAAGGATGAACTATTCATTTATTATTTTATGAATTGAGATTCTTCATTTTCGGAAATTACACCCAACGGTAGATGTATAAATCGTAACTTGGGTTTGCGTTATGGCTTTGTGGGGTTATGATTTATACATAGTGTTGTGCTTTCGTTTTTTATTCTTTAAACATCTCATTATAGGCTTTCACATGGTGCGGGAATTCCTCTTCATAAAACGGATATGAAATTCCCAGAATTGTGATTTCAAATCCATCACTATCCATTCCATTAATTTGGTTTCCAACTCCTTTAATTTCAACATCGCTCTCACTTTTAACCATCAAAGAGTCAATTCTCATTGTTGATATCAACTTTTCTTCGGGATAGTCATCTGCTATTTCAATATTATTTTCTTTACAGTATTCTTTGATGAAATTATACCCGAAAGTCTGCTTTTTTGAATCAATTTGTCCGAATACAACACCCATTGGTGCATCAGCTTTTTCCAATCGAGTTGTTCCTATCAAATCCCCATTAAGAT
>NZ_SMMB01000630.1 GCF_009711365.1 Xanthovirga aplysinae
ATATCATACATCTCAAAAAGTTCTAAAGCTTTCTGGTTCTTTATGTCATGCCTTACAACTATTTCCAAGCCTTTAAGGGTGGCTACAGGTCCACGCAAATCATGATAAGTTTTATAAAGGAAGGTATCCAACTCCTTATTTTTAAATAACAATTCCTTTTCTATCTCCTTTTGCTCACTCATATCCCGAATAATGGTAGAAAAACAATCTATATCCCCTTCCGAAGTTTTATGAGCGATCACCACCTGAGAGACTGAAATGGTCTCTCCATATTTGTTTACCAATTTATTTTCCCCATTCCATAACCCTTTATCCAAGGCATGCTCCATTCCTTCCTGAAGAATCAATTGAGCAATGTTCTGTTTTTCCTCCTCCTCCAATAGAAGTTCGAAATCTTTTAAACTATTTAAGCCATAAAAGTTAAGTCCCGCCGGATTGATATAGATAGGATTTCTTTCGAAATCGACCATCACAATAATATCCGATGTAGACTCAATGATTCGTTGCAACCTTTCCCTTTCCAGTTCCATGCGACGAATATTTGTAATATCTTGGACAATCCCATACCGCTTAATCTGCTTTCCAGTATTTGGGTCAAAAATAGGTCTTCGCCTAAAGTAAACATTCATCAGCTCTCCGTTTGGGAGCATAAAACGACACATTACATCATTAAAGGGCCCCTTCTTTAATTCGTCTGTTTCCCTAATATTTTTCAGAAAAGCGGGCAAATCCTCTGGGTAAATTAAACTGACCCAAGTTTTCCAGGGAATTACCACTTGACCTTCTTCGGTTTTCCTATCTAAGGATAAATTAAAGATTTTAACAAATTCCTCATCTATAGCTACTTCCTTAGCTGAAATATCATATTGCCACCTCCAAATATGAGCCATTTGCATAGCTACTTTAAAATACTCCTGACTCCTAGCTAAAGCAGCAGTTCGTTGTTCCACTAACACCTCCAGCTTATCTTTATACATCCTTAATTCTTCTTCTTTAATACGAACATCAGAGATGTCCTGAGTTAAACCAGAGACCTTTTGGGGATTTCCTCTTTCATCCCGAATAAGAATTGCAGTAACTCTTATATATCTGATTGTTCCCCCTTTTTTAATTCTATATTCCCCTGATGCCCGATCTTCCTTTCCAGAAAATAATGGCCCAATATCTTCCCAAACCTTATTAATATCCTCCTCCAAAAAATATTTTTGAAAAAACTCTTCCACCCCCATCTCTGATCCCAGGTGAGTTTTTGGGATCCCGAATATTTTTGAGGTTGGTAAGTCTACCCTAAATACGGTTTTGGGAAGAAACACCTCCCAATAAGCCAGACGGGCAAAATCCAACGTCAGGGTGAGCAAATCCTGTTTATCCCTTAATTCATTCTCGGTTTGCTTAAAATCAGTAAAATCCTGAGTCACACCAGAAACCATTTTAGCCTTCCCATTCTCATCCCTTACCAATATCCCACTGGCCTTTAACTGTCGGATTTCTCCATTTTTATTTATCCTAAACTGGGCAGAAGCCTTTTCTGCCTTTTCATAATACAGAAGACCATAATTATACCATACCGTTTCATGATCTTCCTCTAACATATACTTCCGAACAAATTCATCCAGAGGCATAAAAAACACTTTTCCTGGATAGGGAATTCCAAATAAACTGGCCAGGGAAAAGTCTACCTTTAACATATTGTCAGGAAGAGTTGTTTCCCAAAAAGCCAATTGTGCAAATTCCAAGGTCAAGGTCTGGAGTTCTTGTTTCACCTTTAAATCTTCCTCTTTCACTTTTAGGTGGGAGATATCCTGAGTCACACCATACATTTTGTCCTCTTTCCCTTCCCCTAGGTGCACAACTATTCCACTAGCAATTAAAGACCTAACTTCTTCCCCTTTTTTAATGCGAAACTCCAGAAAAATCTTTTCCACTTCCCTATTAAAGATTCTTCCCCATTCTTCTTGCACTCTCATTTGATCCTCTTTTAAAACTCTGGATTCAATAAAATCATACAAATGAAGGATCCTGGGTTCTTTGGGGGGAGCATAACCTAAAAGATTGGCCAACTGCTGTGTCAAAAGAAAGGTTCTACTATCAAGAGAAAGCTCCCAATAGGCCAATTTGGCAAAATCAAGGGCAAAGTCGAATTGTTCCTGTTTAAAACGAAGCTCTTTTTCGAATTCCTTAATAGCGGTAATATCCCTGGAAAATGTAATAATAGATTCTACTTCTCCTTTTTTATTTTTTTGTGGTAAGATGAAATAATCCACCCACTTATTTTTAAAAGGAGACATAAACTCAATTCGCTTTTCTTTTCCACTTTTCAAAACATCCATTTGAGCTCTATAACATTTTTTTGCTAACGGCTCGGAAAAAAACTCAGCTAACTCAAGTGAAGTTTTACCTATAAAATTCTTTGCGGAAATACCTGTTCTTTTTTCTATATTTTCACTGATGTATAAATACTTTCCATTCTTATCGATCCGTGAAGTGACATCTGGAGAAGATTGTACAAAGTCTCGTAAATTTTGCTCCAAATCTTTTAAATGGCTGATATCCTTCCAGCAGGTTGCAAAAACAGAAGCTTCTCCTTCTTCTTGAATGAGGGAAAAAGTAACTTCCCCCCAAAACTGTTTTCCATCTAAAGTTTGGCAATAAAATTCAAACCGACCACCCCCATCATGAATCACCTGTTGTAAAATAAGACCCCACCTTTCAATGGATGAAACTCCATCGGGCTGATCAAGAGGGGAAAGGTCTTCAGGAAATGATTTTATAAGTTGTTTAGCATTTTTACTTTTAAAAAATCTAACAGCTGCAGCATTACAAAAAGAAACCTTATTTCCCTCATGGATCAAAATTGCATCGGCAAACTTTTCATATAAATGCTCAAAATTGATCATTAA
>NZ_SMMB01000216.1 GCF_009711365.1 Xanthovirga aplysinae
GAAAAAACTCCAATATTTTCTTCAAACTTTCTTTCCCTTTCATTTATTCAATTGGCACCTTTCCCTAACTAATTCTAATTCCGATTTAATGAAAACTCAAAAACCCTTAATTGCCATCACAGGAGCTAGTTCTGGTATAGGAGCGGCTACGGCAAAGAAATTTTCCAAAGAGGGCTACCCATTGCTTCTAATGGCCAGGCGTCTTGAAAAAATGCAGTCCTTTAACCTTCCAAAAACTCTTTGTAAGCAGGTAGACGTGAGAAACTTGGATCAAATTCGAAATGCTATTCAAGAGGCAGAAGAAAAATTTGGTCCAGTAAATTGCTTGGTCAATAATGCTGGGATTATTTTTTGGGGGAATTTTATTGATCAAACCCATGATGCCAAAAAACAGGTTGTAGAAACCAACTTGATGGGTGTAATTAATGGAATGGAAGCTGTCCTAAAAGGAATGGTTCAAAGAGAAAAGGGAACCATTATCAATGTAAGCTCAGTCGCAGGACGGAGAACTTCGGGTGGAAATGCCATTTATGGTGGAACAAAATTCGCAGTTCATGCTTTAACAGAAATAGTTAGACAGGAAGTTTCCGGAAAGAATGTACGCCTAATCGTCATAGCTCCAGGTTTAACGGAAACCGAAATTTTTTCAAACATACCGGAAGCTTTTAAGCAAAGATATCATGAGTTAAAAGAAGAAACCGGAACCTGGCTGCCGGCTTCCTCCATAGCGAA
>NZ_SMMB01000581.1 GCF_009711365.1 Xanthovirga aplysinae
ACGCAAACGTATTAACTGTAAGGATGAGCCTTATTTTGGATGAAAGAGTTTCCAAATGAGGAACCTAATTGACCATTATACACGGGGTTTTTAAAGTGTATGTTTAATAAATTTATATTTTAAACCTATATTTAAGCCTTCGTAAAGGCATATTTTAATGTTAAAGCCTTGTTAATATTTTTAATTACGAAGGGTTTTATAAATTAATCGGAAATAAATAGCTTATAAAATTTAACTTTCCTTTTTGAAAATATTTCTGTCGAATTAAAAGTGTACACTTCAATAAAAGGAAATCTGCTAAGACCATTTCGGTTGTACGATTTAAATATTTGTAGATGACTAACAAGTTAATCATCGATTATGATTATGACTTCGGTTTAATAGGTATTGAATCAAAAGTCAAAGGTTATAAACTTGCCTGGCTTATCAATTCAGTATTGGGGGTTCACTTGATAAAAGGTGATGATATCAAGCTTACCCTTCCTCAACAAAATTATTTATTGATTTCAAATTTCTTATATAAAGAGGAGTATAACCTAATGAGGTTGCTAAAGAATTCTTGCGAACGGGTGGAAAAAGGAAAGGTTTCCCACGAGAATTTGATCCCAGAGTGCGGTGATTTTGATTATTTTATATTGTTGGAAGGGTGCGAATGGGAAATTGGAGTGATCCAGAAGATTATTTCTAAGTTGGAATTGCTAGACGAGGTTACTGGATTGGGAGTGATTGAAGCAGGGCAATTGCCTTCCAGAGAATATCTAATATTTTGATAGAATGACTGTTGTTTTGCGATATCCACATTGGTTTTTTAGAGAACACCAAAGAGCATATTCCTTTCAATGGTTTTTTGCCTGGAAGAATTGTGTTTTTGAGGGCTTTAATGAGAGGGAAGGACAGGTTTTGCCATGAAATGGTATGCCTTTTAAAGATTTAATGATTTTAAAAAGTTTTTGTATTTAAAATATAAGTTTATAAATCAAACTGATCATGTTGAACAATACAAGTTTTTGTAAAACGAAAATAGTTACAACCATAGGTCCGGCCTCAGATAGCAAGGAGATGATGGGGAAGTTGATGGAAGCCGGAGCGAATGTTTTTCGCTTAAATTTTTCTCATGGTACACATGATGATCACCTGAAAAGAATAGAAACAATACGGGAGCTAAATAAAGAACAAGGGACCTATATATCGATTCTTCAAGATTTACAGGGACCAAAAATTCGTACTACAGAAATTGAAAATGGGCAGGTCGATATTGTCGAAGGGCAAGAACTGAGAATTACAATTGATGAGGTGGTAGGAAATCAGAAGGTAATAGGAACTACTCATAAAACGCTTCCTTTGGAAGTAAAAGCAGGAGAGCGTATTCTCATTGATGATGGAAACTTGGAATTGAAGGTGAAAGGAGTTGAGGGACATGAGGTGGTTACGGAAGTAATTTATGGAGGACCGCTAAAGTCAAGAAAAGGAATCAATTTACCGGAAACTGACGTAATCGTTCCTGCTTTGACGGAAAAGGATAAGTTAGACCTGGAATTTGGTTTGAAAAACCATGTAGATTGGGTGGCGCTTTCGTTTGTTCGTTCGGCACAGGATATTCTTGATTTAAAAAAGATTATCAATGAAAGTGGTGAGGCCACTAAAGTGATGGCCAAAATTGAAAAGCCAGAAGCTATCAAATGCATGGATGAAATCATAGAAGCTTGTGATGGCATTATGGTGGCGAGAGGTGATTTAGGTGTTGAAATGGATATGGAAGAGGTTCCATTAATTCAAAAAGAACTTATTGCCAAATGTAATAGAGCCGCAAAACCAGTTATTGTTGCTACGCAAATGTTAGAAAGTATGGTGACTAATCCACGTCCTACTCGGGCAGAAGCAAATGATGTGGCTAATGCGGTGTTGGATGGAGCTGATGCCGTTATGTTATCCGCTGAATCTGCATCGGGTAAGTTTCCTGAAGAGGCAGTGAACAGTATGACTAAGGTGATTAGGGCAGTGGAAAAATCAGAAGCTATTTATTTTAAGAATTTGACACTTGATAGCTCTTCGGAAACTCACGTAAATGATGGATTAGTTTTAGCTGCTTGTAATTTAGCTAGAAATACTGGAGGAAAAGCCATTCTTGGTCTTTCTCGTTCAGGATATACGGGTTTAAGATTATCCAGTCATCGTCCCAAAGCAAATATTTTTGTTTTCACCGATGATATTTATTTGTTAAACCGCTTAAATTTAAGCTGGGGAATTCGAGGTTATTATTATGACAAACAAGTCGGAATTGATGAAACCCTAGATGAAATTCGAGATTTACTTATTGCTGATGGTCATTTGGAGAAAGGCGATCTGTTCATAACAACAGGTAGTATGCCAAGACATTGGTCCGGAAGAACTAATATGATGAAGGTAAGTCAGGTGGATTAAATTAGTTTAATTTAAATAGTTTAAAGTGAATAGTTCAGGCTCAAGGAAATAGGAAAACCTTTTCCACCTAACTTTTCATTTTAAAGACACTATCCGGAAAACTGTGTAAG
>NZ_SMMB01000518.1 GCF_009711365.1 Xanthovirga aplysinae
GTAAAAAAGTCTTACTTAAGGTTTAAACATGGGCATGAATCAGAGATTAATTATCTCATCTCCCGTCAGGATTACATAAGGGATACCGTTCGTTTAATAAATCAAAAAATACAAATTAGAGAGGCTAAAATAGCACTTAATGTTTTATTAAGTAGAAAGCCATCTAGGGCCTTTATCCCAACAGATAGTTTATCTTTTCCCCCAAAAAAACCTGTTTCCTATTTCTTGCAAAATATGTATAAACTAAACCCAAGGCTTATAACAACTCAAGCAATTTCTAGAACTGCAAATTTTTATTGGAAATTGATAAAGGCAGAACGTTTCCCATTAATAAACTTTCATTTAAGTTATTCTTTTTTAAATTATAATTCTGAAGTTAACTTTTTAGAGGATAACCAAGCAAATGCACTTACCTTGGAGGTGGTTTTCAATTGGAAAATATTTCAGGGATTTACTCTTAACATTAGGGAAAAAAATGCCAAGGTCGCTTTTCAAAAAAGTCGTCTTAGAATTGATCAACTAGAACTGGAGCTAGAGGCTTTAATTCAAAGTGCATTTATTAGATATTCAGAGGCTTATGAGATCTTGTATTTACAAAAGGAGAATCTAGAAAATGCCAAAAGAAATATTAAATTAGCTATAAGGAGTTATGATCATGGTGAAATAGATTTTGACGATTATAGACAGATTCAGTACGATTTGGTTGAAACAGCTACTGACTATGTAGGCACTCTCTTCTCTTTAAGAGAAGTAGAAACTGAATTGTTATTTTTAAGTGGAACAATAATAAATCATATCAATTAACTGAATTACTCCGCCATTTTTTTTGAAAAATGGAGAAACAGAAATTCTTGGTAAGAGAAATTTTGGCTCTGTTTCAAACTTCTAGTTTTAAATTTACACCTTGTTATCTTTCCCTAATAAATGCTAATCACCGTAGCAATGAATAATTTTAAGTATCGCCAATTTGAAGAAGAGATTTTTATTCAGTGTATTCGCTGGTATTGTAAATATGGGATAAGTTATAGAGAGCAGGAGGAAATGATGTTGGAACGAGGTATCGATGTATACCACACCACTATTTATCTTTGGGTCAAACGTTTTGCTCCTGAAATTGAAAGATGCGTTGGTTTTTGCAAGGAGGAACGACAGGCTCCTATAGAGTGAAGAGAAAAACCCCTTTAATTGAAAGGCAATTTAACCTATACTCATCACTTAATTTTTAGGGAGCAGAGACTTGAAAGGACAAAATATTGGCCTTCTTTAACCTTTGCAACAGAGCCTTAATATCTATCCGTTTAAGTGAATTTCTAGATTGTAATTTTTAGAAATTGAATGATCGTTTATTCTTTATTATTTATTTTCAATTTTTTGCATTCTAAAAATTACAATGGCGTTTTTCTTTTAAAGGGTTGACATCTATTCCCATGGATAATGCACGCAGGAAGTTTAATTTATTCGAGGTCCCCAATTTGGGTACCTGGGACAATTCAATATTAAAATCTGAGAATAAAATATTTGTACAGTTATTTATACAAATTCAAAATCCGGTGATTAATACTTCCCTATCTCCAAATTATTTGTCTGTTATGAAACTTCACCAAACGATAATCCTGAAATTTTTAACTCATTGGAGATATTGATTGACAGTGATTCGCCTTAAATCCAAGACCTTGGCAGCCGAGTGATTGCTCAACTACTTCGGTATTAATAATATTAACTGTTTGATAATATACAATTTACCCTATCAAATTGACACATTTACCATCGGAATCGCCCTGTCTTTCCTCCTAAAATCACACCTCTAAGGTGTCCCTTTTTTGAAACGTATTATTAAGAAAAAAATGGTTTAAAAAGGAATTTCAAAAATGATAATGGTGTTCATAATTGTATCCAAGCAAATTAATTATCTATTTAAACAGTGTAATTATGAGTTTAAGAGACAATTCAAATTTATGCACTATAATATGCATTTTCACATTTCTAGTTTCCTGCAGATCATTAAATAAAGTACATATTTTAGAGCAATCCTTTGAAGGTTTTAAACCTATTCCTCCAATTGATTACGAT
>NZ_SMMB01000010.1 GCF_009711365.1 Xanthovirga aplysinae
TTTAGTGATATTTCGTTTCACGTTAAAAGCATTTGCTGTTCTCATGATTAGGATTACCAGTGCTGTAACAATTTCCTCTGGCTGGTAACTTTTTACTAACCTTCCTTGGAAGGTACTAGCCATCGTTAGCGATCTTTCCATCAACACTAGCCTTAATTCATCCCTATCAACCAAACATTGTATTAATTTGCGCGATTGCGTCTTTGAGGTC
>NZ_SMMB01000369.1 GCF_009711365.1 Xanthovirga aplysinae
CTAATTTTCAAAAGCAAGTTGAAAAAACAAAACTTGAATTTGGGGGTTTGGTTGGGGTTTCATTAACCTCCTTACAATTTAAAAGTGATTTATCTTCTTTTACAGTTGCAAATACCGATTATCCTATATCCACTGATTTTTCGGCTGGGTTGTTTTTAGATGTAGTGCTTCCCCGAAACCAAAGGCGGTTGTCAATTTATAATGAACTGTTATTTAGTTCTTATAATGTAGAAGGTCGTTATACCAATTTTGTAGACCAAAATTATTATGATGAAAATTACACCAAAATTGGTTATTCTTATTTAAAAATGAATAACATGATTCGTTTTAAATATCCCCTTAAAAATTCATTTATTTATTTGAATGCAGGGATGTCAAACGGGTTTGCCATAAAAGAAACAAATTATAAAAAAGTTGAATCAAGGTTTTATTCAACAGAGGAAGTGAGAGAAGGTAAGGCTTTAGAGGAAACTAATAAATATGAGCAAGGATATGTTTTTGGGATTGGGAGTAAAATTAAAAGATGCTCTTTTGAACTTCGGTACGAGGTGGGGAGTGGAATGTCAATTTATGAGGCATTAGGTTCATTTGTTCATAGGTCCTCTTTCCTTCTAGGTTATAGATTTTAAGAATAATATTTCAGATGGTATTTTATCTTTATTGAAAAGGGCTTTATGGTGGAAAAATGGTAAGGGTGGATGGACCCTAGAATTAAAACGAGGGAAGAGAAAATTATCAATATACAGGTATTGACAAGTTATAGGATTTTAAACAGATAGAAATTACATTACCTTTCATTTCAAATAGATGGAAGGAAAAAAGGTACCCCAAATTAAATGAAGGGTGCCTTTTTTATCCTTAACCTAAGTAAGATTATTTATTAGCCTTCTTTTTGGTAGTTGTCTTTTTGGTGGTGGTTTTCTTTTTAGCCCTAGATTTCTTTTCAGGGGTCTTCTTTTCCAATTCCAGACAATCCTCAAGGGTCAGGGTGTGAGGGTCAGTGTCCTTTGGGATTTTGACATTCTTTTTCCCAATTTTTATATAAAGACCCCAACGTCCATTCAATATCTGTACATCAGGGTTTTCTTTAGAAATTCTGATGGACATTTTAGCTCCCTTTTTGTCTTTTCATTCACCTGTAAGACTTCTCTTCTAGGTAAGGTATTTGGGTGATAATCTTTCCCTAGAATTAGGAAGGGTCTTCGTGATTAATGTGTTATTAATCAATGTTTTTTGCAATAGGTGGGATTGAAAGTGCTCAAAATCGATCAGTTTTTTATTGAAGGATAAA
>NZ_SMMB01000558.1 GCF_009711365.1 Xanthovirga aplysinae
TTATTTTCCTGGTAATCGTCTTAATATTTTTCCATCCTCAATTTTTTGGTAACAAGGTACTTTTCCAAAGTGATATTTTGCAAGGTCAGGGCACCACACAGGAACTAGTGAATTTTCGGGAACAAACAGGAGAGGAAGGGTTATGGACAAACTCCATGTTCAGTGGAATGCCCGGCTATCTGGTAGATGTTAGGTATAGTGGAGATTGGGTAAATGTTCCTATGCGAGTTTTAAGCCTTGGACTTCCAAACCCAGCCAATTTACTATTTATTGGCATGGTCTGTTATTACATTATGCTATTAGTATTCGGTGTCCGACCAGGTTTAGCCATAGCAGGTGCCATTGCATTTGGAATAACCACCTTTAACATCATCAGTGTTGAAGCAGGACACAACTCAAAAGTCAGAGCCATTGCTTATATGCCCCTGGTGTTAGCAGGCATCCAATTAGCCCTAAAAAAACAGAAAAAATTGGCTGGCTTTGCTTTAACAGCCCTCGCTTTAGCCATAATAATTAGGGTAAATCACCTGCAAATCACCTATTACCTTTTACTGATGGTAGTGATTTTTGGAATCGTAATGTTAGTGTTTGCTATCAAAGAAAAAAGATCAACAGAATACATTAAGACGATAGGCATACTAGTACTAGCAGCACTATTAGCGGTTGGAACCAATTTTGGACGTCTTTGGTCACTGTATGAATATGGTAAATTTTCTATTCGTGGAAAGTCAGAATTAAGCACCGAGGATGGGACACCTACAACAAACAGTGGACTCGATCGGGATTATGCTTTTGCCTGGAGTAATGGTATTTGGGAAGGTATGACCTTACTCATTCCAAATTTTTATGGGGGAGCAAGCAATCAGGCCCTGGGCAATGACTCTGAAGTGGAAAAGGCTTTACGGCAGCAGGGAATCCGAGGCGCACAATTAAAACAGTATGTTAATTCAGCTCCAACCTATTGGGGAGACCAGCCTTTTACCTCTGGCCCCATTTATGCAGGTGCCATTATATGCTTTCTTTTTGTTCTGGGTATATTCTTTGCAGAAAAGAAATATGTATGGTGGTTGGTACTGGCTACGATTTTAGCACTGATGTTTTCTTGGGGAGATAATTTCAAAGCCTTCAACTATTTTATGTTCGATCACCTACCGGGCTATAATAAATTCCGTTCTGTTACTATGGCCTTAATTATAGCCTTGACGGCTATGCCCCTATTGGGTTTTCTGGGATTGGAGAAGCTTTTAAAAGAAGGATTAAATGGAAAAAATCAAAAGATCCTTCTTTACACTAGTGGAGGAATGGCTGGCTTATGTATTCTATTAATCTTTTTTACTGGAATATTTAGCTTTCAGGGGATCGCGGATAGCCGGTTGCCAGAGTGGTTTGGAGACGCCCTTATCGCTGATCGAAAAAGCATGTGGAAAATGGACACTGTTCGATCTGCCTTTTTTATTCTTGCCTTTTCGGGAATTCTGTTTGCATGGCTCAAGAAAAAACTCTCTGCCTTATCAGCTCTACCGACCATGATTCTTTTAGTTCTATTAGATATCGGACTAGTGGATGGCCGCTATTTAAAAGAGGATAACTTTAAAAGAAATCCGGCCCGTCAATTTTTTACCATGAATGAAGCAGATCAATTCATCTTGCAAGATAAAGACCCGGATTTTCGGGTGTATAACTTACAAAATCCTTTTAATGATGGCCGAACTTCTTATTACCACAAGTCTATTGGGGGGTACCATGGAGCCAAATTACGTCGCTATCAGGATTTGATTGAAAAAGCCATTTCACCTGAAACCAATAAAATGATTAATAATCTAAGGGCAGGGAATACAAACATGAGCTACTACCCTATTTTAAACATGCTAAATGCTCGGTACATACTTGCAGGAAATACTAAAGAAAGTGTTATTAGAAATTCATTTGCTTTGGGAAACCTTTGGTTCATTTCCAATATTGAGGAGGTTAATAATCCAGACGAGGAAATAGCCGCAGTTTCCAAGATCAATACCGGTACTTCTGCTGTTGTGGATATTTCAAAATTCAACCCTTCCCAAACACAATTTAGTGCTTCTGGTTCTGCCAAGCTAACTTCCTATGCTCCAAATACATTAAATTATGAAGTGGATGCTAAAGGCAAAAGTTTTGTAGTGTTTTCTGAGATTTATTACCCTAATGGCTGGAAAGCTACCATAGATGGAAAAGAAGCTCCAATTCTAAGAGCAAATTACGTACTTCGAGCTTTAGAAGTCCCTGAGGGAAAACATGAAATCAACTTTTCTTTTAAACCAGATTCCTATGTAATAGGAAATAAAATCATGATGGGTTCTTCTTTACTTCTTACCATTATATGTCTGACGGCAATTGG
>NZ_SMMB01000431.1 GCF_009711365.1 Xanthovirga aplysinae
TTTTTTTTGAAAATTAACCCAGCATTTTAAAATTAAACAAAGTTTCTTTCAAAAAATATGTAACAAAAATCAGTGTGTCAAATTTGCAGCAAACTTATTTATAGTCAATATTTTATGTTATTTAATTAAAAACTTTTTTTCAAATAAATTTATACTAATTATTTGAATAATATAAATTATTTTAACTTAAATAAAATTTATGTAAACTTTTTTTTAAAACATTATAATGTTAAATAGGTATTTTTGGGTATTTTTATACCCTATGAGGGTTGCCATTGTTTTAAATACTTCTTGGAACATATATAATTTTAGAAAGGGTTTGGTTAAAGCCTTAATGCAAAAAGGATTTGAAGTTTTTGCTATAGCACCGGAGGACCAATTCAGTCATAAATTAGTTGAGCTAGGCTGTCAATACGAAAAAGTCACTATGGATAGTAGAGGAGCTAATCCTGTAAAAGACTTTGGATTGACACTTGAATTATTTCAAATTTATAAAAGAATAAAGCCTGATATTATCCTTCACTTTACGATTAAACCCAACATTTACGGAACACTGGCTGCTAGAGTCCTTAACATTCCTGTCATAAATAATGTATGTGGTCTGGGAACCGTATTTTTAAATGAAAATTTGGTTTCTAAGATTGCCTTTACGATGTATAAGTTTACTTTTCGCTTTCCTAAAAAGGTTTTTTTTCAAAACTCCCAAGATCAGCAACTTTTCATTGACAGAAGTCTAGTAAACAGTGTACAAACTGAGGTGATTCCAGGATCGGGAATTCGTCTCGACCAGTTCACTCCAAATGTTGGGAAAGAAAATGTGACCGATAATATATTTACCTTTCTTTTAATTTCCCGCTTATTGATCGATAAAGGAATAATCGAATATGTAAAGGCTGTGGAGGAATTGAGAAATATGGGAATTCAGGCTAAATTTCAAATTTTAGGGGCTATAGATACAGAACACAAAAGAGGAATATCACAGGAAAAAGTAAAAAGCTGGGTGGATAATAATATCATCGAGTATTTAGGTACTACAGAAGATGTTCGTCCCTATATTCAGAATGCAGACTGTGTGGTGCTTCCTTCTTACAGGGAAGGAACCCCTAGAACACTGTTGGAGGCAGCAAGTAGCGCCAAACCTATTGTGGCTACCGATGTGGCAGGCTGTAATAATGTGGTGGAGGATAATTTTAATGGACTATTATGTAAAGTGCAAGACCACACCGATCTTGCAAAAAAGATGGAAATGATGTTTTCTTTACCACAAGAAGCAAGGATAAAGATGGGGAAAAATGGTAGGAAAAAAATGGAAAAGGAGTTTAGTGAGGATATAGTGATTGGTAGTTATCTAAAGTGTATTCAGGAGATAAAATTTGTTATGAACTAACGGATTTTAAAAGATCGAGTTTGAACTTTTAAGATTTATATTGATTTTTTGAACTTCCTACTTTTGGATTTTTTCCATTGATTTCATTTTCATTTCATGGTTTTTCTGATTATTTATTGACAATTAGCTTGAAATCCTTTAGGTAGGGTAATTATCCTTTTCTTCTTAAATATCCAGTGAATTATATTCCCTTAAGG
>NZ_SMMB01000496.1 GCF_009711365.1 Xanthovirga aplysinae
AGTTTTTAGTAATATCTAACCCTTTATAATAAATTAGTATCTAAAGGGGTATTAGAGGAAAAAATTTCTATTTTCGGCCATACAGCTATTTTTTTAAATAATCCCCTATTTCTTATGAAGAAAATTTTTCTCTTTTTAACGCTGCTTCTACTTTCTAGCTCAATTAAATGCCAGGAATTAATATCGCCTTTATGGAAAATAAGTTTTACCGATACGTTAACTAGCCAACAAGAAAACTGGAATCTTGAAAAGTGGCAAAATGTAAATTTGTTATGGTCTTGGGAAAGGCAAAACTTTTCCGCTTTAAATGGGAACTGTACTATTGCCTCTGATTTTGAAGTCCCAGAAGAACTGAAAAATAGTCCTTTAGAATTAACAATCGGTTTACAAGCAAATGTCAAAGCGATCTACATAAACGGTCAATTTATGGGAGGAAAAATTCCCAATTACTTTTGGTCAAATCGAGGAAAAACAACCGTTTTCTCTATTCCCAAAGGGCTTCTGAAAGTGGGAAAAGCCAATAGGATTGCTCTTTCTCTTTCTGAATTATCCTATACTGGTGGTATTAGTCACAATTTCTTACAGATCCACCCTACTGACAATCGACATACCTCAACGGTAGATATAACCTTTGTATCTAAAAACCACCTTTTTAATAAGAAAGATCAGAAAATAGCCTTTAAAATAAAAACCGAAGCTCAACGAAAGGGAAACCTTTCTTTATTGATCAGAAATGATTTTGCAGACACCTTAGTTTGCCAAACATATGAAGTACAAGGCGGTGAAAACACGCACACCATTGATCTAAGAAAATATAAGTTTTCTCCAGGCTTTTATGAGGTCACTTCCATTCTCAATGATGGAAGCTATTCGGGAGATGTAGAATGGTTTACCGTTTCTCCAGAGGAGATAACTTGTTTTCATGAAACCGTGCAGGGCTTTTCTGATTTTTGGGAAAATACTTTAGCAGAATTAAAAGAAATTAAACCTGAATTCAGTTTGCAAAAGGTGGACAGTTTATGTTCCGAAAGCAAAGATGGATATATACTGGAAATGAAATCCCTTAACAACATGGTGATAAGAGGATATTATTTTGTACCCAAAAAGCCTGGTTCCTACCCCGCTCTTTTGAACCTTCCAGGTTATGGTTATGGTTTTGAACACCATGATTCCTTTCTTGGAAACAAAGATGATGTCATTCAATTAGCTCTTTGCGTTCGTGGACATGGAATAAGTAAAGATACTTTTGTTCCTTACTCCGATAATCCAGGAATTTTTGGTTATAATATTTGCGAAAAAGAGCAAACCGCCTATAGAGGAATTTATATGGATTGTGTTCGCGCCGTAGATTTTTTATTAAGCCGACCGGAAGTGGATAAAACAAAAATTGGAGTACTGGGGGGAAGCCAGGGCGGAGGATTGGCATTGGCCACGGCAGCACTTTGCGCCGAAAATATAAGTGCTTGTGCCTACTTTGATCCTTTTCCAGTAGACATGAGAGATCACGTCAAAATCCGCAAAATCATTAATCGGGAAATTAAAGACTTTTTAGCCTTTTATGGAAATAAATGTAGTTTTGAACAGGCACAAACTACTTTAGACTTTCTGGATAATAAGGGATTTGCCCCCCAAATAAGGTGTCCGGTATTTTACGGTACGGCCTTATTTGATGATGACTGTCCTCCCCATCTTGGATTTGCGGCATATAATACCATTTCTTCTTCAAAGCAATACAAAATATATGCAGAAGATAGTCACTTGGGTGAATCCAACTACAATCAGGATTTTATGAATTTCTTTAAAAAGCAGTTTAATTTTTAGAATTGATTAACTTCCGAAAAAATCTTGATTATTAGCCAAAGGACTGTCGAAAGCTTAATTAATTGTTTTCTAGTGAAGGGAGTACTTTT
>NZ_SMMB01000030.1 GCF_009711365.1 Xanthovirga aplysinae
CCCTGTAAATAATGTTTATATTTTAATGACCTTGACTTCTCCTGCATGCCCAGCGGCAGAGGCAATTCCTTCTGAGGTGGAAGAAAAAGTAAAGGCCATTGAAGGTGTTAATGACGTAAATGTAGAGTTAACCTTTGACCCTCCTTACTCTCAGGATATGATGTCTGAGGCTGCCAAATTAGAATTGGGCTTCATGTAAGGGGTTCCTTCAATAAAAATTTTGAAAC
>NZ_SMMB01000932.1 GCF_009711365.1 Xanthovirga aplysinae
AGTCCATGTTTTTACCTACCCCAATACTGTTTTTTTGGGTTCCTTACACGGCTCTAACCTTTTAAATATAAGCATTTAATTTCACTTGAATTTAAATGCTTTTTCCAGAAACCTTAAAGACTTAAGTTAACCCATAATAAAAATTGGTGAAAGAAATTAAATTTACCATAAAAAGTAATTTCATAAGGGAGACTACCCTTCCTGGACATTTACAGCTCTAGATACTCGTCATAGGATCGACAAACTTTTCTGATTTTAACTCCTAACAATCATTACCTAATTAAAGGCAAAAAAGCAGCTCAATAAAAGAAATTATTAAAACCAAAAAAGATAACTCTGCAAATACTCAAATAATCATTTTTTATTTCTCGAATTAAATTAAGGTAGCTTCAGTTTATGTAGTAAATTTCATTTAATCCTTTCATATTCTAGAACTATATTTATCAGACAAATCCATATATAGCTTTGAAGTATTTATTTTTCTTTCATCAAAACTATTAGAAAAATTTTAATAATCCCGAAATTTGTTATCTAGGTCAAATTTTTAGGTCTGAAAGAACATAGATGTCGTTAAACTATTTTTTTTTACCGTTGACATCATTTTTAGAACCTTTTCCAAAGGGTATGAATAAATTAGGGGATGAAACAAATAGTAATACATATATTATTTTGGGTGATATTTGCCTTTTGGACCGATTTTATTACCGATTGGACCTATACCCACATAAATTGTCCTGATCGCTGCTTATTAAATATTGGGTATACGATGAAGCGCCTTCCATTAATCATGGCCTCCACCTATTTCCTGGTCTATTTTATCCTTCCCAAATACCTTATTCGTGAAAAGCAGTACCTCAAATTTTCTTTGTCTTTTTTACTATTATTGACGCTGACTACCTTGGTAGACCGCCTTCTTATTAATTTCATTATGGATTGGGGAGAGCATTTTTTCAGCCCTATGGCCAATATTAGAAATACCTATCTATTACTTTCGGCCATGGGATTAGCCTCCTTAATCCGGTTTTTTGAATTATATCAAAAACAAGAACGAAGTAAACATAAGTTGGCTGAAGAAAACCTGAAGTCAAAACTTTCCTTTTTAAGAGCCCAGGTTAACCCTCATTTTCAATTCAATGCTTTGAACAATATTTATAGCATGGCCGTACAAAAAGGTCAATCTGAAATTGCTGCTGGAATAGAAAACCTTTCAGGCATCATGAAATACCTCACCTATGATAGTAATTCAGATTTGGTACCTCTGGAAAAAGAAATAAAGTTGATTCAGGATTATATAGATATTCAGCAACTACGTATGGCAGAAACGGACGATACTACCCTATCCTTTAAAATCACTGGGGATATCAAAGGTAGGAAGGTTGCCCCAGTTATATTACTTCCCCTAGTTGAAAATGCCTTTAAACATGGGGTAAAGCCTGAGCAAAAATGCTTGGTTAGTATTACTTTATCTGTCACTGCTTACCAATTACATTTTAAAATAATGAATACCTTTTTTGAAAAGTCTACTAATAAAATGAAGGACCAGGGAATTGGTTTAGAGAATGTGAAAGACAGATTAAGAATAGTTTACCCCGAAGGTCATCGTTTTAGCATAAGGCAAGAAGGTGCCTATTATGTTTCAGAACTGGAGGTCGATTTAAAATAAGTTAAATTTACTCTTTATGTTAAAAGCTTATATAATAGAAGATGAAGCAAAGGCCATAGATCTATTAAGCAGTTACATCCGGAAAATTGATTTTTTAGAATTAAAAGGATCGGCAAGGGACTCGCTCAAGGCCTTTAACTATTTGCAAGAAAATGAGGTGGACATTTTATTTCTGGACATCAATATGCCCGTTTTATCAGGTCTGGAATTATATAAAAGTATTAGCCGGCCTCCCCAAGTAATTTTCACTACGGCCTATCCTGAGTATGCTGTGGAAGGCTTCAATTTAGAGGCTGTTGATTATTTGCTTAAACCCATTAGTTTTCCAAGATTTCTTAGAGCCTGTGAAAAACTATTGAAACAACAAAAGAATGTCACTTCGCCTTTAGAACAGCACTCTGATTTTTCTGATATTGTCTATGTAAAAAGTGGCCCAATCACTCATAAACTTTCATGGAAGGAGATTTTATATTTAGAAAAGGATGAAAACTATGTCATTTTTCATACCAAGGAGAAACGTGTTCTAAGTAGACAGACTTTGACAGATTTAGAAGAAATTTTCCCGAATTACATCCTGAGAATCCACAAGAGTTATGCTATTTCCTTGTTGCATATAGACCAAGTGGAAAGAGAATTTCTAAAAATCTCATGCAAAGAACTTCCAATAGGCCGTACTTACCGGATCCAACTTATGGAGGGGTTAAATTTCATCAAAGGATAATGTAACCAATACACACCTAGCCTAAAGATGTGACAGGAATGGGATGAAGTAAAATACCCTTAATCGGAGAAATCGCATCCATTTAGAGTGTAGTCGGGTTGCGATGTGGATCGTACGTAGGATAGTGTATAAGGCGCACTCCCTTACCTAAATATGGAAAAACCGTCAATTCGATTGGTCTCTTTTTATCCTTAAGTGAGTAGAATTTGTATTAATTATTTATCAATTACTGAATCCTTTTTGGACCTTTTCCTTTTCTTCCAAAATGAAATTTTAGATTTGATAGCTTCTACCTTTTTCTTATCAACCCATCCAAAGTATACCAAGGCAAACAAAACAAGCCATAAAATTCCTTTTATAAGAAAAAACAGAAAACCTGCTATTCCAATATCCTTTAAAAATTCCATATTATTTTCCTCTTTTAAAAGTAGATGCTGTTTCTAACTCTTCAAAAATAATGATAAAAATTCATAAGCTTGGTTTCCTTCATCTTCTAATTTGTCTTTATGAACTCTTCTAATAGCATGCTTTCTTTAATATTTCAAAATCCTACATTTTGCAAGTCGTAGGGTTTTTCTAATACCACAATTGCCATCCAAAGATCATTGCCATAAAGTTAAGGTAAATATGGGGTAATACGTTGTCTTTACCTAAGTTGTTTAAAAATCTTGTCAACCTGCCATTAATTTGAGGCACTGACAGATGCACTTAAGCATTTGGCCACTTCAGACTTTCGACCTTCACATAGAAGAAATATGCCACAATTACGGAATACCAATAATCTACAGATTTGTAAGTCTATCCTATACATTTTTTCAGTATCTTTAGCATAGGCTGTGTGAGGATAAATTGCCTATAAATATAATTAGGTCTTAGAATTACGGTATTTCTGCAAATAACTCCGTAATCCCCCATTTTTGATATAGACGACAGCCTTAAACTTAAAGTCTATAGTATGGATAAACCACATTATTTGGTTTACATAAATGTTAACGGGCATTATGAGTTACTACATTTTAAGGAAATATGACAGAAAAGGAAAAAATGCTTAAAGGGGATTATTACAATCCATTAGATCCTGAATTGCTAAAAATATATCACAATGCAAAAAAATTACTGAAGGAGTATAATAATCTTGATTTTGAACAAAACCAAGAAAAAGAAAGAGTTCTAGCAGCGCTTTTTGAGCATAAAGGTTATGGGGTTTGGCTTGAAACACCATTTTTTTGCAAATTCGGAATTAATATTTCAATTGGGCAAAAGACAGTTATCAATACTAATTGTATATTTTTAGATGACAATAAAATATCAATTGGTAAAAATGGACTAATAGGACCTTATGTTCAAATTTATACTGCAAGTCATCCAGTAAGTGCTTCCGAAAGAATTATTGGAAAAGGCTTAGAGTCTCGGAGCCTAACTTTTGCTAAACCCATAAAAATTGGAGACAATGTTTGGATTGGAGGAAATTCAATAATTTTTCCCGATGTTAACATAGGGGATAATGTAACTATAGGAGCAGGTAGTGTAGTTACTAAAGACGTTCCTGACAATATGCTTGCCTTTGGAAACCCCTGTAAGGTAATAAAAGAAATTTAACATTTATGAAGATTTCTTAAAAGAAATTAAAATTTTTGAGAAGGGTAGATTTAAAAAAAAAGCCGGATCTAGATAGAGTCAAAAAAGGGCATTTTTATATACTTGGTTTTTTACTTGACCTGTCTTAGTCGATTGATTCCCCTTACATCTCTATAAATTAAAGAGGCCGCAAATTACTAGCGATTTGCCTTTTAAATGCCTCCGTATTTCTCTGAATAAATAGACTCTTGCCTTAGTGGAGGACCCTAATTGCTGCCTTATTGTTCATACCGGTTTGGTTAATAGTGCCGTATTATTCATATCAGCCGTTTGGAGGATGGATGCCTCGTAAATATTTCCGTTATGTAAAACGTCTGCATTGGTTTTTCAATTCTTTAAGTTCAGATATGATTCTAGGACTTGATCCAATTTCCCAAGATCTCCTAAGCTCATCAGATATTGATCAATTTCTTGATTTCCCATTGATTGAATTTTATATTCAGGTAATTCATCTCCAAACATATTGACCACTATTTTATCAACAATTCTTTCTTTGGTCCAATGGGATAGTTCATATTTCCCTACGATTGATTCCTCAATCCCTAGATGCACGATCTCATGAATTAAGGTCGGAACAGATGCTGAATAATTCTTATAGGTTCCTTCTTTTGTTGTAAAAAGCAAAATTGATCCTTCGTCCGGATTATAACTTCCTCCCGGTCCATAAAGAGTCAGCTTTATTTCATAGCGTTCGAATTCCTTAAAACTCCACGACCAATTTTCTTTCTTGATTCTCTTAAGCATTTTTTGCAAATCAACTAGATTGCTTAATACTTCATTTTGACTCAACTCATAATCTGACTTTTTATATACCTTCTCTTTCATTAGGAATAAAAGGTTGACATAATCTTCTTCAACTAATTGTTTGTTCTTTGATTTGATCACTAATGAATCTATCAGAGGATGGTAAGGTAAGCTTAATGCATACCCATTCTTTTCATAAAATGATATTTCTTCAATCAAGGACCATACATATTCTGCTTCTTTTTCGGCAGTTGGAATAGATATCATGAATTTCTTATCTGATTGGCCCAAATTAATTTGATAGCCCAGCAGCATTATAATCAAAAGAAACTTATACATATTGATCCAAATTATTCAAGTTAGCGGAAAATTTGTCTTTCCTTATTCTTTTGCACTGTTGGCAATTACTTCCTCAGATGTCAGTCCATATATAGGTGGTGTTTTGACATTTAACATTCCCAAATAAATATAAATCTGTCCACGATGATGTACTTCATGTTCAACCATTGCTCGTAACCATTTCCAGTTAGTAATTTTTACACCTCCAGGAGTGAGGCTTTTTTCCTTTAAATCAGCATTGCTTAGTTTAGAAAAGATTGCCAAAGATTCCTGGTGCATATTCCTATAGAATTGAATCACTTCCTCAAATCCATTAGCATATTCAATCCCACAGCCATTATACAGACTTGGCCTTTGTTGAATATTTTCCACATACATTTTCCTTTCGATCAGGGCCAAATGACGAATAATATCACCAATTGTGAATTTTCCAGCTTGATAAGTCCACTCTATTTTATCTTCAGGTATGTATTGAAATAATCGCTCCGTTCTTCCT
>NZ_SMMB01000074.1 GCF_009711365.1 Xanthovirga aplysinae
AGCTGGATTAAGGGGGATAACAATGATATCCAGAGCATTAACCAAATTTTTTTAGATGGTAACAACAATGATTGGAATAGCCAGAAATTCTACAGCTGGATTAAGGGTAATAACAATGATATCGTTGATAATACTATAATCTTTGGTAACAGAAATGATGACAATCAGCAGAAACTCTACAGTTGGATTAAGGGGGGTAACAATGATATCAGGAGCAATAACCAAATCGGAGTGGAGGATAATGATTGGAATAGCCAGAAACTGTACAACTGGATTAAGGGGGAT
>NZ_SMMB01000075.1 GCF_009711365.1 Xanthovirga aplysinae
AGCTTTTTGTGTATTTCCATCGTTTCTGTTTCCATTTATTAAGTTCACATCACTGATTGAATTCTCCTCCCCATCTTGATTGGCATCAAAATCCTGCCTATTGCCATCATTATTATTTCCATCAATTTGGTTAACATTCTCAATGGTATTATCTACATCTTCTTGCCCTGCCCAAGCTTTTTGACTGTTCCAATCGTTTCTAGAACCGTCAATAACATTAATAAATGTAATGTTATTACTCATCATCTCTTGAGTCATGTTAGCTTCTTGTCTGTTGTTAGTATT
>NZ_SMMB01000071.1 GCF_009711365.1 Xanthovirga aplysinae
ACGGCTAACATCACTACTTTTAAGGCAAATCTTAATATTGGCGATTTAGGAGCTATAGGAGTCGCTGCGGATGAAAATAACCTTACGGGGACACTGCTATTAGATGTAGTGGGCATTGAATCCAAAGACATTACTTCACTCATCCCTCTGCCTAAGTCAATTTCTCTTGCATCAATACAAGATGCAGTTGAAGCCATTATTGTGATTAAAAATAAAATCTATGAAGATGGTACCAAAATTGAACCTCAGGTAATTGCTGTGAAAAAAGTTGGGGGAGA
>NZ_SMMB01000890.1 GCF_009711365.1 Xanthovirga aplysinae
CTGTAGTTCTGTTAATAGCATCCATGTCAAGTTGTGCTACAGTATTTGGGGGAAGAGTAACGGAATACCAAAAAACAAAACCTTTACCTGGACAGCCGCAAAGAGAGGTGAGAGTAGGAGCCTTAATTGCTGATATTATTTTGTTTTGGCCAGGAGCAGTAATTGATTTTGCCACTGGGGCAATTTATCGTCCAGCTCCGAGTGTCCCATATTCTGCTCCTTCTACTAATGTTTCTTCAGAGCAAGGAAGTAATAATTAATTTTAGTTTATAGACATTCTCGTTATGGGAATGTCTGTTTTTGAATTTTCTTACATTGGCTTAATTGTAGTTGCTGCTATTTGAATAAACTCTTGACAGTTAAATAAATCAGTTTCATTTCGAATTATTTTCCCTTTTAATTTTAATTAAAATAAGATCAATCTAGATGTTCAGTAGGAAGTCTTTTCTGTGAAGAATCATATGCCTTAAGTGTTTTTGTTTTTCTACACAATTAGTAAGATTTCTGCTCAGATTTTCTTCAACAAATCCCACTATTTCGTATAAGCGCTTGGCAGCTTTACTCCCCTCTAAAACATCTAATTCCACTTTTTCTGTTTGCCTTAATTTAAATGCCTCTTTTAGAGTAGCTTTTAAAAGAAATAAACCGACTTTATTCCCCTGGAAAGGAGGTTTGACATACATTTGTATGATTTCTCCTGTATTTTTTTCCTCCCTGTTGAAACCACAGATACCAATCAAATTTTCTTTATAAAATGCACCTATCACAAATTTGTCTGTATGTTCCTGTTCCAGGTAGTACTCATAGGCAAGCTTTGGTTTAGCTTTTTGTTCCTCGTAGGTGGAACAAAAATTTTCAGGGAACTTTTTAAGGCTTTCCAGTCTGACGGTTCGATAAATACCTTTATCCCTTGGCCCCAGTTTTCGAAAACAAATGTTCATTTAAAAATTTGATTATTGATAGGAAAGAATAGCAACCCTAAGTGGTTTTTATTTATACAAGCCCGGTTTGACGGCTTTTTAGTAATTTTTTATTTTCTACTGCTATGGGAGATCCCTCAACTAACATTACGGAATTTGGCTTCAAATTATTTAGAAATTCAAAATTTCTCCCATAGACTTCCGAAAAATCTACAGATATAGAATAGTCCATTACATCATATTTTAACCAGGAGGGATGCGTTACTTCATATTCATTGGTTTTTTGGTTGTCTACCTTTGCGTATCCCCAGTAATGCTCTGTGATGAATTCGGTTTCGCTTCCCTGATCTATTTTCGAAGCTTCTTTGGAAGCAGTCAGTTTAAAGTGGTGCCATTTCGCATTTTTCTTCCAGCTGTACTGAATGGTCTGATCTTCCCTGTTTTCCTTCCAGATATGATTCATGGGCATGGTTTCATAATTTTCTTTGTAGATGGTATTGGCCACAAAGGTTAGTGCAGGTTTGGGAACAATTTCTTTAATAAATACTACTCCGCGCCTCCATTCATTTTGAACCCTTCTTTTTACATAAAAACGAAGATTTACTTCTTCAAAATTAACGTGAAAGGGAACCTTTATACCCAGTAATCTGGTGTTAAGAAAACGAAAACCTACCAGGCTCAGGTAGCATTTCTCATTCCAAAGATCTAACTCTGTTCCATAAGGTAGGTATTCTTTTAATAAAGTGGGCTCAATTTCATAATTAACTAAGGCCAACTTTCTCCATTCTGCTTTTAAAAAACTCATTATTTGAATTTACTTTAGTGACCAAATTATTTTTGACGGTTCCAATAGTTATACGAATAATGAGGCTTTCATGCTATAGTAATCTAGCTATTCCAGCAATAAATTCAGAGAAGGGGAGAAATAAAAACTGTGCTGCTAGGGTTCCTAAAAACCTACTAAATACCATTATTCTAATAATAGTTCTGAAGTCTGACTCCTTATATTTTTTCTCCACCACTTCGTCCGTTAGTACTGATAAATAGGGATCGATAACGACAAACATTAAAATGGTAGCTAATCCATTCACTATGGAGGACAATGTACTTGCCGTTGTTCGTAACTCCGGGGTAATGAAACCGGCATAAAGAGAAGATAAAACACCAACAGTCAGAATAGCTACAGCTAAAATATTAAAGATGAATATTTTAATAGGAAAATGGAATTTTGAAATGAACTTAAAATTGTCCTTATGAGGAACCTTTATTTCTCTTCGGATTTGTTTAATGCCTGTTTTTGTGAAACTATGTAAAATAAGTTTTGGAATTGATTTTTGAAGGCTAAAATTGATTACTGCCTTGCTTAAGATTCTTTGAAAAGTAGGAATCATAATAGCTCCGAAAATGGTCGCTAGTGACGTTGCCAATATAATTAATCTGATTTCAAAATTTCCGGGGTGTATATCTGCATTAATATTATTTTCGACCCATTTCGCTAGTAAGGGAGCTTGAAAGGAGTTGGAGGTCCTGGAAATGAGCACCATAATATTAAAAAGGGCAAAAGAAATAGCAATTTTCCCGGTTCTGGTGCCCACAATTCTTACGGAATAGGATAATGTACTTATTAGATGGATGATGAATGTCAATAGTATGACAATAATGATTTGTAAACTCATTAAAAAAATTTTAGTGTCCTTCCAATTTATTTTTTATTAAGACGAGAAAAAAAATAGACATTGAAATGATTTATAATGGCTATTAAAAAATATCTTTTGTTCTTTATTAATTGTGTGTTTCCTTAATAATCTCGTTTATCATTTTCTAAGATTGCGTAATGATAATTATCCTTCCATTCTTCTCTAATGGGTAAAATTTTTCGTTTCATCCCTTCCCTTTTCATACCAATTTTTTCTAATAATTTTATTGAATTAGTATTTTCTGTGGCAACCCCAGCTTCAATTCTGTGCAATTGTAAATGATCAAACCCAAAATTGATAATTCTCCTTACCGATTCAATGGCATACCCATTGCCCCAATGTTTGGGAAGCAGACTGTAATGAATTTCTGCCATTTTGAACTTATGGGGAGCCAAGTGCATGCCGATTTCTCCGATAAATTCATTGGAAGTTTTAATTCGAACCGTCCATCCAAAATTGGTTTTGTTGTTTGAGGAATTTTCCTCAATAAGTGGCGTTAATATTTTTTTTGTTTCCTCAATATTTACAGGTATCCCAATAGTATTAAACTCGGCCACTTCTTCAAATGAATTCATTTTGTGGATATCTGGAATATCGCTCTCGATAATAGGACTGATTTTTAATCGGCTTGTGAATAAATCCATTTTTGTTGGTTTTAAATAAAGGTGTAATTAGTAAAAATACTGGCGCTATTCCTTCTTAGATTGGAGAATTAGCCATTTATCTCAGCAAGTTTTTTAATACAATTCTCTCTTATTTGCCAAATCTGCTTAAATGTCAAATGTGTTACCTTTGAATTAGGTAGCCATATATTTAAAAAATCCCGATGATAATTTACCTTAAAATCTCCAATTTCATGCGCTTGTATTTCAATTTCTTCAAGAATATCTTTTTCTAACTCTTTAAAGGAACCCTGAGTGAAAGTTATATCTGTTCTTTCTCCATTTATGGATAAATAACAATGAGCTTCGGGGATGTAGTCTAATTGGTTTTGAAACAGAATATCTCCAATTCCAGGTGTGTTAAGGGCATTCATTTTGTATATTCCGATGATCAGTTTGATCTGATCTTGATTTTGTTCTTTGGCCAACATTCTTAACAGCGCATGTTTCGTACTACAACTTCCTTTCAGTTCCGAAAAAATTAAAAAGGGGTTGGAGCGATCGCTATTTCTTCCATAGGGTAAATTTCGGGTCCAATTTTTAGCAGTTTGAAAATCTAAGATTCCTAATTCCACAAATTGTTGTGAGACTGGTCCCTTTTGGCCTATATTGAAGTTCATTACTTTTTGCATTTCAGCTTTTATTATATTAAATCTAGAGGGAGGATGAGAAACAACCCTCAGTTTATAAAAAATCGAAAAACTAAAATATAAAATATAAAGATCCTATGTCTTTAACACCTCCCTTTTATTTCACTTGGAGTAGACCGGCCATTACCTTACAAGGATTTTGCAGGCTTTGTCAATCCAGTTAAAGTCCTTGCATTAATTTATTACAATCATTTTGGTACTATATATTTCTGTTTTTGAGGAAAGGAGGAGAGGCTTTTGAATACTTGATAAGGTGAAATGTGATGATAAAATTAATTAATAATATAAGTGAAGCCGATTTTTTAAATGAATGAAACTCTTGATTTAGTTTTTTACTTTTAAAGTACTTGTTTGCTATTTATTTCCCCCGTTGTTTTTACAATGTTTATTGAGCATTCAGCAGTAATAATAGCTGCTTTTACATTAAGATGGTGGAATATTTCAGTTTCATTAGCTAAATATATTGTGGGGACCGCAAAAATGACTTCAATTCCCTCAAATACAAGGGGAGGTGAGGCTCAAAGAAGGTCATTTGCAAGTTTGACCGTTTATTTATAGCGGAATTTTCTAACAAATTGCCTACATGACATTTGAGGTGGCAATTCTTAGATTGATTAATAATCCATGGATTAAAATGGGTGGTGTGCATTAAGGTGGGTAAAAAAATACCATCTCAATTTTTTGTTGAGATGGTATTTTTAATTGAAAAGGATTTTGGATTAGCAATACTCCTCAAAAACCTGTAATAAATGATTTCCTATCATTTCTGCATTTCGTCCTTCGATGTGGTGTCTTTCGATGAAATGAACCAATTCACCGTCTTTAAAGAGAGCGATAGAAGGTGAAGAAGGAGGGTAGGGTAGAGTATATTCTCTTGCTTTTGCAACTGCTTCTTGATCTACTCCTGCAAATACTGTGGCTAAGGTATCAGGTTTTTTTTCACTATTGCTAACAGCAAATTTAACTCCCGGACGGGCAGCGCCAGCAGCACACCCACAAACCGAGTTGATCACTAATAAAGTTGTTCCTTTTTGGTCTTTTAAATGAGCATCTACTTCTTCAGCAGTTTTAAATTCTGTGAAACCTACGGAAGTAAGATCTTCGCGCATAGGTGCAACTAATTCTTCTGGATACATATGTTACCTTTCTTGATTTAAATTTATAATCAAATTCTTTTTAAATTCCATTTACTCTTGGAATCAAAAAT
>NZ_SMMB01001246.1:0-11833 GCF_009711365.1 Xanthovirga aplysinae
AAAAAATGCTCTCAGATGAAATCTCTCTTACTGCTGATGGGGGAGGTAAGGTAAAGGTGGTCCGGGAATTAACAATTGGAAAATCTGCCACCTTAGATCTACTATTTTTTGTTTTTCAAACCTACCAGAAATTACAAACTGTAAAAATCACTCAAGTAAATCACCAACCTGCCTTATTGTTTTATGAGGATAACCGCTTGGTTAATTGTCAAGTATTTGAGTTAGAAGGGGAAAAGATTAAACGGGTTTTTTCCATTCTTGACCCCGAAAAACTAAAATTTATAGCATAAGCTGTCTATCTTGTCACGTTTTCGTTCTCAAGATTGTCATTCTGTTGTAAAATAATACAACAAATGAAGGCATTATTGAGAATTGATTATAGCTCAAGGATTAAGAGCTCACATTCCAGAGAATTAGCAAATTACTTTGGGAAAAACTGGCAAAAAGAAAACCCCAATAAAAAGGTTGTCTTTAAAGTCCCAAAAAAACAACCATTACCTCACATTCAACACGACACGATTGTAGGGTTTTATACAACTACAGTACACCTGCCTCCTTAAACCTTACAATTCACTGCCTTTTGAGATGAGTTAAAAGTGAATTAAAATCAGCAGATTAAATATTGATAACTAACCCATTATATAATCTAAACATTGCTTCCAACATTAAGTCATTATCGATCTGGTAACAAAAAAATCCTTTTTTAAATTGATGAACTAAATAAAAATTGACTAAAATGAAAACAAAAAACAAAACAGACTATTTCAACGACCAATTAGAAAACAAAGGTGTCATTATAAAACCAAATGAAGGAGAGAAATTTGAGATGAATGGCCTCTCATTGACTTTCAAAGTAACAAGTGAAATTTCAAATGATCAGTTAGGCGTTTATGAAATTGTATTAGCACCTTTGGCAATTGGAGCCAAACTTCACTATCATCGATTTATGGATGAAACATTCATAGTAAATGAAGGGGTTTTGACCATTCAAGTTGGAGATAAAGAATATAAGGCAGAACCAGGGTCAGTTGCTTACGTACCGAGATTTACTCCCCACGGATTTCGTAACGACACCAATGAAGAGGTGAAACTAACTTTATTGTTTAATCCATCTCAGAAGCGGGAAGGCTTTTTCAAAGGTTTACTTGAAACGCTTAGTGAAAATCCAATTGACCCTAAAAAATATTTAAAGCTCTATAATAAGTATGATAGCTTTCCAGTAGACATTTCAAATATGATTCCTATCAGAGAATAAAGGAGAAATATCAAAAAGTTTTAAGAGTTAGCTAATAGAAAAAGTCGATACATTGTAGGAGGAACTGGAAAGTTGAAAAAAATTAATCAATCTTTTTCTAAATTAGCACAGCAACCAACCTAAGCCTCAAGGTTCACCATTTAAAAAGTAAAGCATAATGAAATTAAAAAAGATTTTTAGAACTCTTATTATTATAGCTCTATTGGTATCAAACATAGGTTGTGATCAGATTTCTAAAAACGCTGTTCGTACAAACGTGAACTATGGTGAAAAAATCTCTTTAATTTCAAACCATTTAATTTTAACCAAAATCGAAAACACAGGAGCATTTTTGAGCCTTGGGGTTAATTTTCCAGAAACAATAAAGCTGGTTCTATTAACAATTCTTCCTATTGTTGTCCTTCTATTTATGACCTACTTTTTACTGGTTAAACAGAATCTCAACAAATATTCGATAATAAGTCTCTCATTTATAATTGGTGGAGGAATTGGAAACGTATATGATAGAGTTGTTTATGGGTCAGTAACTGACTTCTTACATATTGATTTTGTAATATTTCAAACTGGTGTTTTTAATATGGCGGATGTTTCCATAATGGTTGGAACCCTTCTATTATTGTATTCAAACTTTTTTCGATCAAAATTTCATCGTCAGTTTGAATAAAACAGCCTGCTGCTAAGGTTTTAAATGTTCTTCATAAATTTTAGCAATTATTTCATTCTCTCTTTAAAAAAGGCTAGGGTATGGGACCAGGCGTCTGCTGTTGCCGTTTTATTGTACTTGGGGTTGCTTGGGTTAGCAAAAGCATGGACAGCATCATAGTTATGCACTATCAACTTTTTCCCAGCTTTCCCCATATTTCCTTCAAATTCTTTAACAACTTTAGGATTAATGGAGGAGTCTAGGGTTCCAAAAATCCCTAATACATCACAATGTAAAGATTGGAGCTTTTGGATATCTTTTTCTGGCATACCATAGTAAATTACACAAGCTTTGGCTTGGCTTTTTGCCATTATGGCGGCTTGTAAAGACCATCCTCCCCCAAAACACCAGCCAATAGTCCCAATTTCAGCGTCCTTCCCTACATAATCTATAGCCCCCTCAATTATTTCTCTAGCTCTTTCTTGGCTTACTGCTCTCATATATTGAGCGGCTTGTTCTCTGGTATCTGTTACCTTTTCATCGTAAAGATCAAGAGCCAGAACATTTACATTACCCAATTCCTTATAAAGTTTCTCAGACTCTCGCTTGATATAATCATTTAATCCCCACCATTCATGGATCACAAAAATATAATCCTTACTGGGTTCTTTTGCCAATAACTCATAGGCATGCGCTTTTTTCCCGTCAACTGTGCTATAGGTGATGTCTTTTCCGGTTTCACTAAGGTGTTTGTAGGGAAGGGGGGTAGCATGACTCATCGTAAAGTTGGTGTTTGAGGTAAGTAAGGCAAACTCTTCCGTGGCGGAAATTTTGCAGCAAGAAGAATTTTGATGTTGTGCCCAAAGCAAAGTAGGGAAGAAGCTGCCTAGGAAGGGGAGAAGAAAAAGCAGTCGTTTCATATCCAGAATAATTTATAGTGAAGAATTATTAGTTCACAAAAGGGCTCCAATATTGGAGGAAAAAGTCCAAGTTATTTAGATAAAAATAAGATTTTTTTCACCAAATAATATTACAGAAAGGGAAGGAATTTCTAATTATAAATTCTTTCTTCATTATTAATTACTCATTTGCATTTAAAAAGGGTTGGTGGCAAAAACTGTTAGTTCAGGAGTAAACCCTCTATCATCCATCTCAAGTACAGAAACAATACTATGAGCTATTTCTTCTCCTCTCAATTTGTTTTTTATTTCCTCTTTTTCTTTTCCTTCTTCTTTGCCAAAAGTGGTGACCACTTCGCTAGGATTGATCAGCATAACCCTAATATTATATCTTCGCAATTCAGCTTGCCAACATTGAGTCATTATTTTTAAGGCCGCCTTAGAGGCACAATAAACAGTACCTCTTTCAAACCCTTTTAATGCGGCTGTGGAGGCAATGTTGATAATATTACCGTATTTCTGAGCTTTAAATATTTGAGCAGCTTTTTGTGCCATTAGGGTTGCCCCATAAACATTGGTGCTAAAAACTTTCTGGAAATCCTCCAACTGAACCTCTTCCAAAGTACTAAATTGTCCTCCAATTCCAGCATTATTAATTAAACCATCTAGTCCCCCCATGTATTCCATTGCATGGTCAATGGTTCTTTGGATATCAATTGGATTAGAAACATCTGCCTGAACGGGAAAAGCTCCAATTTCATTTGCTGTCTTTTTTAATTCTTCTTCATGACGAGAGGTAATAATTACTTTCCCCCCTTTTTGGATTAAATTTTTAGCAGTTGCCTTTCCTATTCCTTTGCTGCCTCCAGTGACGATAAATCGTGATTGTTCAATGTTCATCCTTATAAGTTATTCCTTCAGAAAAATTGACTTAATAGATTTTCAGAACTCCCATACCTATTTTTCGGCCTTTTTGATGAGCTGAATGCTTCATGGGAGTTCATAGGAAATGATATCTGTGGCTGATAAAGTAAAATAATTCCTGGTAAGCCTGATTGGATAAAGAAAATAAGCACCTTTCCCCTCGAGAAGCATTTAAGGAAGGATTTAGGTTTGAGTGATTGTACTTAACGTTTCTATCATTGGCCGATTAGGGGCATGATTTTTTATCCATTGCCTGGCTTCCTCTAATGAGTCAAATAGGTTGATTTTAACTCCCTGTACACCCGCTTCTTTTATAAACCGCTCTAATTCCAATCTACGAAAAATATTTCTAGATTGAATGGCACTAATTGAATATAGCCGGCCAATTCCTATTGGAACAAATTCCTTAAGAACATACCCATATTCGTTGGGGGGAAGAACTTTTGCCATTGTAGTATCTCCTACCCAGTGCCTAATATCTTCTTTAGGCAACAGGTCAAGACCAAAATGTATAACTTCCCTGAATTGCTCACTATTAGTCAACGACTTCCACCGGACAACCAAGGTTTTTAATTCCGTGCAAATCCCAACAGTGGCAAATTCATTATCAAGCTTTACAATCATAGGGAGTGAAGGCTTATAATAAATGCTATATTATAATCTAAAATTTTAATTTTTCAAAACTAAAATGGCAAAAGAATCCAAAAAAGTAACAAAAAAGTACTTATTTCAATAAATAAAAATAATTTTTTAAAATTAGATAGTTAGGTTTTATCCCTAACCAAATATTTAAAACTTGCCTATTTAAGGATGGTCATAGTACATCTTTTAAAAGAAAAAGAACCAAGTTTGAAAAGGTAAAAGAAATATTTTAATACCTTTTTCATAATTTTTCAAAAGGAAATTTTACTTTCCAACACCAAAAAATAGAAGAACCCTGCAGATCCCTAACTTAAAAAGCATTAAATACAAGAACCAACTATCAGATATTAATTTTAAATAGTTTGGTAGTTACACTCTATGTTAACTATGCATAACCTCTCCTTTATTCCAAACTATTATCTACTTAGCAAATCCTTTTATAATACCCCGGTTAGAATTTTGGACAAAATGTAATATTTCATCTCTTTCTTTTGATGGATTCATTTTTACTTGTATGATATCCAATGCCTGATTGTTGTTGAACCCTCTTAGATATAGATTTCTATAAATTTCTTGAATCTCGTTGATTGTATCATTTTGATACCCTCTTCTTCTTAAGCCAATGGAGTTCACTCCTGCATAGCTTAAAGGTTGCCTACCAGCCAGTAGATAAGGTGGAACATCTTTACTAACCAGTGCTCCTCCTTGCAACATCGTATGTGCACCTATTTTGCAAAATTGATGAATAGCAGCCGTACCACCTATAGTTGCAAACTCTCCAATTTCCACATGTCCTCCCACCTGAACCGCATTCGAGATGATCACATGGTCATGGACTCTGCAGTCATGAGCAATATGCACATAAGCCATTAGCAAACAGTTGGATCCGATAGTAGTTTCCTGGCGATCTTTAGTGCCCCGGTTTATGGTCACACACTCCCGAATTATCGTTTGATCACCAATAACAACTAAACTCTCTTCTCCCTCAAATTTTTTATCCTGGGGAATAGCCGATATCACTGCCCCAGGAAAAATCTTGCAATTTTTTCCTATCCTAGCTCCCTCCATAATCGTTACATTGGATCCTATCCAGGTGCCCTCCCCAATCTCCACGTTTTTCGAAATGCTTGCAAATGGCTCCACAACCACATTGGTGGCAATTTTGGCTTCAGGGTGAATGTACGATAACGGTTGATGCATAAGTTTTTTGTCTGATTTTTTTTGGACTGTCTTCGGCTGATGCCCTATAGTTATAATTTCCCCTCAGAAAATTTTCCCTACCTTAGCATAAAAGATATTTTCATTGCTAAAAAAATTAAAATCATCTTATGGGTAATTTCTAGTAATAATTTAACTAATAAATTAAGCATCAATTGAATCAAACGAATATCTTTTAATAGGGTTTTTGAGTATTTTTACTTCACTAAAAACACAACTAAGATCTTCCAAATAACCGCAACCCAGCTTGAAAACCAGGGTATAAGGTGGTTAAAGTATTGACTCCCCTCCAGCTATGGGACCCCAAAAGGATAAAATCTCCCTTAACAAGGCTTCCTTCTTCATTTTCTCTGTTTGACACAATGACATTGATTGAAGGCCCTCCATAAATTTCTATACCTTCTGTAATTTGGTAACTAAATGACACTTTCAATTTATTAAGCATGTTTATTTCCTGAGTTTTCCACCATTTCTCTTCATTGATGTTGTAAGCGATGGCATCAATACTCAGATCAACCTTATTGGAAACCGGAAATAGTGTACCGATACCATAGCCAAAACCCCAAAATGTTTCCTTTTTTTCTGCTCTTGCTCCTAAGGATAGGATATTATAAAAGTTTTTGGTTCCTGTTTTAAATGAAACATTTGCGGTAAAATATTCATTATGCTCTACTTCCAGCCTTCGATAACCTTCTTTGATAAAATTAAGAAACCCAATTGCCAAGCCACTTTCAATACGGTCCGCTACATTTATAAACCCTAATTGAAGACCGTTAACCGTTTGGGCATGATTAAAAAATCCTGCAATCTGCAATCCATCCAAATCTCCGGAATTAACATTTACAAAACCACTTAGCTGAACTCCCCTCATTTTTCCTGAATTAATATTGCTAAAACCAGCTATTTGAAGGCCCCTAGTATCACCGGCTGAAATGTTAGCAAAACCTGCTAATTGATTTCCAGTGGTTTGCTCAGCAAAAAAGCTCAAAAAGTCTTCCATTTCGCCCTTTTTATTTTTTAGACTGTTGATATTGGCAAAGCCCGCAATCTGAATACCGTTTTTGGAAGAACCATTTATATTGGTAAACCCTGCTAGCTGAACAGCATTTCTTGACTGCCTGCTTAGGTTATAAAATCCTGCCACTTGTACTCCTTTAGTAATCCCTTTAACCATATTACCCATTCCTGCCAGTTGAAAACCATCGGTATTTCCATTAGTAAGGTTTAGAACACCACCTAGTTCAAAACCATCTACTCCTCCGGACACTCCACAAATTAGATTGAAGGAAAATTGGTTAATGGTCTGACTGGATGCCATGCCATTGGTCCCAATAGGAGGAAAAAATGAAAACTGGAAGGGCTTTCTGGTTTTCTGGCTTTCATAAGTTTGAAAGGCAGCCCTATCTTCATTCTGTGCTATTAATGATTGTTTAAAGGGTAAAACCCAAACAAAAATTACTAATGTTAAAAATCGTAATGCCTTCATAGTAAAAGATATTAATTATGCTTTTACGGTAAGACAATTATGAAATAGAATACCCTTATTCTTAAATGATATTTTTTTAGATATTCATAGGTCAGAACATGCCCCACCCAAGGCCACTTATAAATAAATGATGCCACTTACTTTTTTAATTTAGGAAAGTCGATATTTCCAACAACGAATTTAACCACCTAAATATCAATTGATTAGCCTATAACAAGAAAATTGTGACTTCAAAGATTTAATAAATCCTAACAACTTTTTATAATATTGAATAATAATTCCGTTTTAGGTTTTATCCACTGATAAATTCATCTTCTAATATGAATGAAGTACAGCAACTTCTTAATCAGATCCCTATACGACAAGATTTCATCTCGACAATAATGCTATTAGGAGTAATACAAGGATTTTTTATGAGCCTAGTAATTGCTTTGCGCAGAAATGCTACTACCCAAGCAGTTCAAATATTTGGGCTTTTTGTATTTATTCTTTCTTTAATATGTTTTGATGTCTATTTATGTTATACCCGTTTGATGAAGTACATTTTGCCATTAAACGACTCGACAGAACCTCTTGTATTACTATTGGGGCCCTTAATTTATTTTTTTGTTTTAAGTGTTCTCAAACGAGAAAAAATCACTTTAAGGACCCATTGGATCCACCTAGTTTTACCCATTCTTTACTTTATTTCTCAACTGGGCTATTTCCTGGCCCCTATTGGAGTAAAATTAAATGCCTACCTTGGTGCATATTTCCCTGAAATGCCTCATGTGGAAGTTCATCAACCCTTTTACTACAATTTTTTTTACATAAAGGACGAATTTCGATGGTTTATCCTTTTCAGCTTTGTCATCTATTTCTTATTATCTATTCGTGTGGTAATTCACTCTACCTTTAATATCTCCAAGGAAGGTTTTTGGAAAGTTAAATCGGATAAATATGGATTTTCAAATAGCATAGTAGTGTTATTTCTTCTAATGCTTTTGATCATTTTTAGCGTTTACTTGACGTACGATAATGATTTAGGAGACCACTTCATTGTTATATTCATTTCCCTTTCCATGTTTGTTTATAGCTTTTTTATGCTCTCTGAATCCCGCTTTTTTGAAAAATCATGGATTGCAGACAAATATGAAACTTCAGGTTTAAAGTCCAATCAAAGTGAGGTGCTTCAAAAGATTAAAGACTTTGTAGAAAAGGAAGAGTACTACTTCAATAAAGAGAGCTCTTTAAAAGATCTTTCCACCCAAATGGGCCTTCCCTCAAATTACGTTTCCCAAACCATCAATAATCAAACCGGACAAAATTTTAATGATTTTATAAATGCCTATCGAATAGAAGAAGCAAAAAAAAGATTACTTCATCAGGATTTTGCTCACTTAAGTGTAAGTGGTATTGGAGATACTGTTGGTTTCAAATCCAAGTCTGCTTTTTATAATGCCTTTAAAAAACATACCCAAATGACTCCCACAACTTTTGTGAAACAAGGTTAACCCCTAAAAGGGTCCAAAATTGCAATTCAGGACTTCTTAAAACCTCTTTTTAACCTATTTGAGGCCGATTCTCCACAAATTTGTGCCATTCATAAAACTTTAAAAATTTTAAAAATGGCAGAAAAAATACGTCGATACGATTTGGATTGGTTAAGAGTTCTGGTTTTTGGACTTCTTATTTTTTACCATGTGGGAATGTTTTTCGTACCTTGGGATTACCACCTCAAAAACAATGTCATCTACGAATGGGTCAGATGGCCTATGCTTTTTGTCAACCAATGGAGATTATCCCTGCTTTTTGTCATTTCAGGAATGGGCACCTGCTATGCCCTTGCTCTTCGAAACGGCAAACATTTTGCATGGGAAAGGCTGATTAAGTTAGGTATTCCCTTAATTGCAGGCATGATTTTGATCGTTCCTCCACAAGTATTCTATGAACGGCTGGCTAATGCTCAATTTACGGGCACCTATTTACAGTTTTTAAAAGGCCCAGCATTTATTGGAATTTATCCGGAAGGAAATATTAGTTGGCACCACTTGTGGTTTTTACCCTACCTTTTGATCTACTCTCTTTTGTTAATACCTTTATTTATTTATTTGAGAAATAACCCAACCGCTCGTTTTATCTTATGGGTTAAAAATTGGATAAGTAGGCCTTTTGGTATCTATTTGTTTGTTATTCCTCTTTACTTTACAGAAGCATTTTTAGAGCCATTTTTTCCTGTTACTCACGCATTAACAGATGATTGGTTCACCTTTATTAATTTTTTCATCTTGTTCTTTTATGGTTTTGTTCTAATCTCTATGGGTAATTTTTACTGGAAAATCATTGATCAAGTGAAAAAGAAAGCATTAGCAATAGGTATTTTTTCATTTAGCATCCTCTGCACTATCTGGTTGGGATTTGAAGACAGCACCTTTGTTCATTTTACAGAAGCCTTTTTTAAAGTAATAAATTTCTGGTCCTGGATATTGGTCATATTTGGTTACGGAGCTAAATATTTAAATAAGCCTTCCAAACTATTAAGTTATTGCAATCAGGCGGTTTATCCTTTCTACATCTTACACCAAACGGTCACTATTGTCGTAGCTTATTATTTAATGAATTTGGACTGGGGATTCACACCAAAGTTTTTAATCATAAGTGCAGCTACCTTTTTATTTAGTTGGATTATATATGAGTTTTTGATCCGAAGGATATACTTTGTAAGACCATTATTTGGTTTAAAAAGAATTAAATAATGTAAACAATAAATCCGCATGACTTAACCTTTTATTTAAAGCTAAAACATGCGGATTTCCTTTTGTAGGGATATAATTACAGCTATTAGAAAAATGAGCCGTTTTTTCCTAGAGATAGCCTATTCCCTTAAACCATTGCAAAGCTTCTTTAATAGCTTCCTTTAAAGGAGTTTGAGGAAAATCCAACTCTTTTACGGCTTTTTGTGAGGTGTAATAGTTCTTAATCGTCAAAAACTGCGCACTGGTATAAGTTAACCGAGAGTTACCACCCAATTTATTGATAAGTGAGCCCCCCGCTCCTGCAAATTTAAGGATAAAGGCTGGTAATTTTAGTGTTTTCGTTTTTTGCCCACTTACCCTGCTCAGTTTTTCCACAAAATCTTCATAGCTTAGGTTTTCGTTTCCCAACAAATAGCATTCCCCAGAACGGCCTTTATCAATGGCATTACAAGTCCCCTTTGCCACATCTTTTACCGAAACGAAATTCTTTCCTCCAGGAGGGACAAAAGCTAATCGCTTTCTATGATATAGGAGAATTATTTCCCCAGAGCTGGGTTTAGCATCTCTAGCACCAATCATGAAGGTGGGGTTAACAACCACCGCATTAATTTTCCCTTCACTAGCGGCTTCCAGTACCAGGTTCTGCGCTTCCAACTTGCTGAGTGCGTAACCTGATTTTTGAAATACAGGGCTGACCCCTCCTTTTTCTTTACCGGGTTGCTCTTTCGTACCATATTCAAAGGTGTTAGATGTGCTTACAAAAATGAGGCGTTTAACCTGATGATTACGTACCTCATTTATAATGAACTGCGTACTTTCCACATTTGTTGACCAAAGATTTTCTAAGGTAGCAGTTGGATTGGTATCGGCAGCCACATGAATTACTACATCACATCCTTTTACTGCCTCGGCAACATCCTTAGGTTCACTAATGTTGCCAATAAATTTTTCGTATCGCAGGCCTTCGAGAGATAAGAGATTACTGGTTTTTCTTACCATTCCTCTTACCTCCATGCCTCTTTCCAAAAGTTCCTCTATAATATTTGAAGCCAGTAATCCATTAGCTCCAGTAACCAAGACCTTCATTATGCATTAACAACGCTTTGTATCGGTTTGGTTTGTTTATTTAGATTGTTTTCCATCACCTCTCGCCTAACAATTCTTGAAACTAGAGAAAGCTGAATCCATCTTGGGAAAAACCGCATTAATTGACGGTTAAACTTATTTATTTTACCCGGAACAATTAATGGTCTTCCTCTAAAAAGTTTTGAGATAGCAATATCAGCCAAGTCCTCTACACTTATTAAGCCTAGTTTTCCAAATATCCCCTGCTTTTCAATTCTTTTAGTTACTTCTGGGTTAGTTTTTATAGGCCCTGGGTGTAAAACACTTACAGAAACATTAGTATCTTTTAACTCTTCTTTTAATCCCATAGAAAATGAATATACAAATGCCTTGGAGGCCGGATAAACCGTTTTAAAGGCAATTGGACTAAAGGAAGCCATACTCGCCACATTTAGGATAAAAGCTTCTTTATGATTTTTTAATTCCGGAAGAATTAAACGAGTAAGCAAGGATAAAGCACGAATATTAACGCGGAGAATTGCTTCAATATAGGCTGGGCTCACCTGGTCAAAAGCTGCACTTCCTCCAATACCAGCATTATTAATCAAAATGTTGATGTTAAAATTAGTTGTTGCCCATTCTGCTAATTGATACACTGCATCATTTTCGGCAAGATTTGTCTCAAAATAATGGGCTTTTACCCCATATTTTCTTTTTATCTCATCGCAAAATTCCGGCAAGCCTTCTCCCTCTAAGGCTACAGTGATAACATTTATTTTTCTGCTGGCTAGTTCTTCTGTAATGGCTTTTCCTAATCCCTTACTTGCTCCAGTAATCAATGCAAAACTTTCTTTTGTTTCCCTCATATTTAGCTATTAATTAAAAATGATAAAAATGTTTCTTTAGCCTCTTCTAAAAATGTAATGGCTTTTTTAAGCCCAAATGAATCATCAATCTTCTTAAAAA
>NZ_SMMB01001246.1:12046-14079 GCF_009711365.1 Xanthovirga aplysinae
TCCTTGGTATTTCACTAAAAAAATTCCGTTCATAAAAGCCCTACAACAGTGCTCTTTTCAGAAAAAAATTGATTTAATCGGCCTTCAGGACTCCCATACACATTTTTCAGCTTGCAGTTAAAACATTCCTTCACAGGAGCTCCCAAATAAAAATCATGGATCAACTAAAGATTCTCGATAATTAGAATCCAAAGAAGATTTTAATTTCTTCGAGTTTTTCTGATATCTAAACCACTTTTGGTGGTTAATAAAAACTTAACATGCTTAAAAACGGTATGCGACAACTAAAATTATCCTAAATAACTGAAAATCAACCAATAACTATTCCTAAACATGTCAAAACCACCCTTTTTGACTACTACAATCAGGGGTAAGTTTTTCCAAACTCCATGATTCAAATTCGATAGAAAGTATCACTGATTTTGATCCCTTTTGAATACTTTTTAATGATTTTGGGTTCTCTGCTTACCTTCTACTTTCTTCTTCCTCTGCTGCACTTTCTCTTTTTCTACTTTTAAATTCCAATCCCTTCGAAAAATTATATGCAAAAGAAACTTGAAGGGTTTGGGCAGGCCCTTGATATAAAAATTTTTCTTCAAAATCAGGTGTAATAGCCGTCCGTTCACTATTTCTTGAATTCAGAAGATTGGAAATTTGTACGGAAATGGTACCTTGTTCATTCCAAACAGATTTTTTAGCTGTTAAACTAAGGGCCCCAAAGGGTCGGTAAGTATAAAGCCCAGATGTGAAGCCCGAATAATAATTTCCATCTATCATTAGGGTGTACTTCTTTGGCAAGGTGAAAACCTGATTCATGCTTATTTTTAGATAATTGTCTTTGTTTTCAAGATTTTCATCAGCTTTGATGACTTTTCTATAAGCATTTAGATCAAACTGAAAGGTCCACCAGGAGGAAATAGTAAAGGGTAAATTTAAAGTGACGAAAAACAGATGCTGACTTCCTAAGTTTTGAAAGGTATTGCCGTTTAAGCCTTCCTCATCTATAAAAGGTAAATTTTGAACAATGTCTTTAAAGTGCTGATATCCCAGGTTTAAGGAATAGCTATTTTTCCAGGTGTAAGTGGTCTCTATACTATTGATAAAAGTAGGTAAAAGGGAGGGGTCTCCTGTAAAATAGGTGTATGGCCCACTATAAACCTTAAGGGACCTCATTGTATTGAATCCTGGCCTTTCTATCCTTCTAGCATAAGAGAGGGTGAAATCATGGTTTTCATTCAATTTTCTTTGTGCAAATAAAGAAGGAAACAAGCTCCAGTAGTTTCGACGAAAAAGGCTATTACCAGGAAAAAAATAAGAGGAACCTTCTCTTTGGGTATGTTCCGCTCGAAGTCCACCCTTTAGCATCCATTTATTCCATTCTTTCTGGATGGCTGTATAAAACGCCAACACTTTTTCCGTATAATCAAAAGTACTTGAACGTTCTGTATCCATCATTTCCAATTCGTTAGGGAAATAAAGCAATTCGTCATGGGTATTGATATAGCTAAATTTTACACCTCCTTCCCAATCCAACTTCATAATATTGGGAAGTTCAACATCTAATCTTCCCACATGAAGGGTAAAAAGGGTTGGGTAATAAAAACCAAAAATTTGGTAATTCTCACCCAATTGTTGGTCTTCAGTTAAATAGAAATTATTGAGGACTCCATCCCCGGCATTATCGAAATAATTGTAATTGTAATTGAAGGAAATTTTTCTACCAAGGGTATCCAACTTCTTATCCAGAAATAGGTTTACCTGATGCCCAATTTCAGATTCATCATAGGACTCTGTAGTGTAAAAGGCTGAATCTTGTTTATTTTCAGCACTACGATAAATATCCTGATTTCCCTCATTCGTATGGAATTTGAAGGTGTTTAACTTATAACGAAAACCTACAGCAAAACTCTTTCGAACATCCACATCCAAACCTGCTTCAGCCTGATGTCCCTTCCAAACGCCATCAAATTTTTTATCTGAATAAAGAGAAGAAATAGAGGAAGAAATAGGTTCCCGTTCTGTGATGCTCTCCC
>NZ_SMMB01000423.1 GCF_009711365.1 Xanthovirga aplysinae
TATTTAGCCAAGGTAAAAACGGGAAACACAACCAGCAGAAAATTGTTGGTTTGGTTCTTAGTGATCAGAGCGCTTCCTGAACTAGGTTCCTACATCTATTATTTTTACGATCTACGTCTGTACTTAGGGGAAAAAGTCCCTATATTATTTTATTTCTGGGAGACTTTTCGCTTTGCCTATGTACCCTTGTTATTTTTCTATTTACAATCCGTTAATCGTCCCCAATTCAAACTTAAGATAGTGGATGCATGGCATTTTCTTCCTAGTGCCGTGATGTTTATTTTTTCGATCAAAAAAGTAATTGGCATAGACCCAGCGATATTAACGGATATTGTTTGTTACCAATTTATTTGGAGTGATCAAGAATTCATTACACTAATAACGGTACAATACCTTCAATTTTTTGCCTATATGGCCCTTTCTCTTAATCTCCTGAACAAAAAACAGTTTGAACTTAAAAAACAGGTTTCCTCTTTGGAAAAACAAAGCTTAAAATGGTTAATTTTCATCATCTGGGGATTAATCCTATGGAAAGGAATGCGATTAATAGAAACCATTGCCTGGTGGTCTTTTAATGCGGATGATTCTTTTCTGAAAAGCATGCATATTGTAGGGACTCTTTTATTCTTATTCCTGCTCAACTACCTATTTTTAAAGGTCATTCGACAGCCTTACCTTTTATTATCAAAGGAAGCGGCCAATAAAGAAATTTCAAAAGCGATCCCTGATTTGGAAAAAGACAAAATGAAAAGTAAACTCTTAGGGTATATGAATTCTGAGGAGCGTCCTTATTTGAATCCTACCCTTTCTCTTCAATTAGTGGCTGAGGAATTATCCATTGCTTCTCGTTACCTTTCCTACGTTATTAACGAGGAAATGGGAATGAATTTTCGAGATTTCATAAATCAATACCGGATAGAAGAATGCAAAAAATTATTGGAGACCCATTCCTATGCAGAAAAAACGGTATCAGAAATTATGCTAGAATGTGGTTTTAATTCCAAATCGGTATTTAATCAGGCCTTTAAAAAAAATACAGGAACCACACCAAGTATGTATAGAAAAGGCATCAACAACTCTTAGGTTAATTCAATTCCTCAATAAACCGAAAGATTTGACCTGGGAGCTCGAAAAAGGCTATATTTTTTGAGCCATCAAGTATCATTTCTCCTCTAACAGAATTTTAAAAGGAAGGTAAAAACGCTGACATTTGCTTAAATCCTAATTCTAGGATAACCTTCCAAGTAGAAAAATTTAACATAAAGGACTAAAAAATAACATAGCAGACTTGATGGCTACTAAACCCCACCTAATTCTCAAGAACTTCCACTTAGCACTGTCTCCCCAACAAAAATTTAAAAAGTATTAGAGAATCTCTCTAGCATTTATCATCATTTTTTTCGAAAGAATTTTCAAACAACAACCCTTCAAAAAGAAGAATAAAAAAGAATTAAGGGAATCCTCACCGTCCCTAAAATTCAGCACTTTTAAAAAAAATCATAAAAAGATAAAAAATTAACC
>NZ_SMMB01000747.1:0-2309 GCF_009711365.1 Xanthovirga aplysinae
AGGTGCTGACCCATGGGTCAGCACCTTTTTTTTATTCCCTTTATTAAATACGATCATCAACTGAAATTTGACACAAAGCATTTCCTCATAAATTTCTATGAATTACTTTATATAATAAAGACAAAGGACCCATAAATGAAATTTACTTCAAGTCAAACAACCACATTTTGAAGACAAATGTAAATTGACTCTATCATTTCCTTTTTACTCCATTTATTCTCCATTAACCTCTCCCCCTAGAATAGATTTTTATAATTTAAATTCAAACATGGCTAAAAAATTCGCTGTACATTTTATGAAAGGTGAAATGTATCCTTCCATCATTTTTTATTATCTAAATGTATTATTCTCTATCAAATTATTATAGGATTTCTTTTGCATTATTCAATCCAATAAAACCCTAGGCCAGAAACACTTTTGGGAGGAAAGTCATTAATGTATAAGATACATCTCAAAAGATTAAAGCAAAGTTCAATACCATTGACTTTTAAGTTGTGAAACATGAATGTCAATGGCCTGTTGAAAATGACATTATATTAAATGACCGCAGGATTGAAATACTGTCCAAGAGCATTCAACATGAAAAAGACTTTTCTACCCATAATTGGTTTGAGGTTGCTCATAGAACGAATGTTTTATTTCACTCTCCCTTTTTTTTAAAATACCAGGGTGACACGGATACTCTGGTCCAAATATTTAATACAATAGAAGGTTTTCAATTTCCCCTTATACCCCATCTTGCCTTATTTATTTCCAGTCCAATTAGGAACCTACCCATTGCTTGGGTAAGCAATATTTTTTCCAGACTTACTTTCTTCCTCTTTTTAACTGAATCCGGTCAATGGTTCAAATACTTCTCCTCTATATTAATACATTAAGCGTAATATAAGGTGTACTTATATGTGTTATAATGATTTTCTATTTTTTTTAATAAATCAAAGTTTATAGCTTTAAATTAATAGCTAAATAATAAAGCAAATAGGGACATAAACCTAAAAAAAATATAGGTTTCCTATAGTTAATGATAATGAAAGGCTAAAGGAAAAAAGAAAGGAAGTAACGGTGTGATTACCAATAGTAGTTGAACGGCTATTTAAAGTAGATAAACGACCTCTTTAGGTAATTTCATCCTTTTATGGGCAGGATTTAGTCGTTGGTCTATTAATTTAAAAAAATGCGCCCTACTAATTAATAAATTTTATTACTTAAGAGGTGAAGTGTTACAGAACTCTTTCAAGCTTTTAAACAGGCCCAAACCTAACGATAATGAGGGTATATTAAATTAAGACGTAGGTTCCTATTTTCATTGATGCTATAGGTGAATAGATGCGAGAAAAAATGATAGCTTAAAAATCAAATAATATATTGGTAAAATAACCATGTATAGTTTTTAAATTTAAAAAAGCATTTTACCCAAGTTCTTGGCAAATTCATCTAGGCAACAATTACTAAATTGGATAATCGAAAGGAGAAATACAACTTATTAAAGTTTAAATAACCAATCCGTTCAAGCGGACCCCAATGGGGATTTTAATATTCATGATTATTTAGTATATTTTTATGCATAAGATAAAATTTTTTGTTTTAAGGGGGAAGTGGATTTTTAGCAAGGCTATATCCCCACCAATGGAAAGGCAGTATTTGACTAGAGAATTTCAAGGGATCCAAATTTAATCGCCCTAAAAAAGTGACTCCACCTGAGTGGCCCTAAGAAAAACTTTAAAGTTAACCCGGGCAAGAAGAGGTAGAGCGATGGTTGAATTAAAAGGATTTACAAATTTCGTATAAAAGGATACCGAATTCAGTAATGAATGTACCCATACCGTTAGCGATTAACTAATTAAATAAACATGCATATAGATATTAAATCTTACCATGGCGAGAAATTTTTATCAGACCTTGTTGGCCAGTTTGAAAAAGGGTTTGACTTAACCAACTCCATCGTTTCAAAAGATTATATTTCTTTAAACTTACCCATAGGAAAAATTAAATGTTCCTATTTAAATTCGGGACTTACCATTGGATTGGCAGAGCTTAATGAAAACACTCCTTCTATTTTAGGCAGTTATTCTGGGGATGAGGAAGAAATACCTTATAAAATAGGATTTTGTTTTGAAGGAGAATTTGAATTGAATTACCCTAACCAGCTGGTGCAGGAAACCATCCGGACAGGTAGAAACTTTATTATTACTCCTCGGAAAGGTTCAAGTATTATAACAAAAGGGCATGAAAAGCTTGGCTTCTTTTTTATTTTTATTTCCCCCACTTTTTTAAATACCGATTTCAATATTGATAGAAATAAGTTTAAG
>NZ_SMMB01000747.1:2515-3642 GCF_009711365.1 Xanthovirga aplysinae
TGTATGAGAATGGATCAAGCTCCCAGGAAATGAATTTTGTTTTGAATCAGCTTTTAAATGAGGCCTATTTTCAAAGTTTCTCAAAATTGATGCTAGAAGGAAAAACTCTCGAGCTGCTTACTTTATTCCTTCAACAGTTTGTGGTGGGTAAAACCACTTTTCCGAACATGGACGAAAACCTAATATTAGAATCGCATCAGTATATAGCATCTAATTTAGATACAAATATTACAATTAGTGAACTTATTCGTAAAACCGGATTAAACGAACATAAACTACAGAAAGGCTTTAAGGCTTTATTTGGCAATACCATTCAAAAGCATATTAAAAAACTCCGCATTCAGAAGGCTCGTCAATTAATTATGCAAGAAAGCTTATCGGTGTCCGAGGCCGCATATAGGGTGGGATATGTAAATTTAAGTCATTTCGCCACTGCTTTTCGAAGAGAATTTGGCGTCTTACCCCATGAATTAAAGAAGTAATACCACTTATTCTTTTTTCGGCTATTAATTTTCGTTTTTGGGTTATTTTATCCATTAAATCTTACATAATTTTATTAAAAATACTTTTAAAGGAAATCATTAACCCCTTTTATAGAGTATTGAATATTATTTTTTGGTAATAAAATTGGAAAATAACAAAACAAAGGCATGCTTTTATTAAAGCCTATTAAGGCTTACTTTTTATAAAGCATACTTAATAATTATGTTTTTTTAATCTAATAATTTTTAGCCTATGAAAATTTTTACAAAAAAAGTACCGATTACCCTCTTTATTATAATTAGTATCTGGACTCATTCTGAAGTTTTGGGACAGGTTAGTGATGGGAATAAAAATAATTACTTTTCCCCATATGCTCCAAGAGGAAGTTATGGACAACTAAACACCTTGGTAGGAAACAATGTAGGCGAGAGGCATGATGGTGCAAATTCCAATTCATTTTTCGGAGCCCATATCGCATTATGGAAACGACTTGGAAGCAATAACACCCTAATTGGAGCTGAGGTGGCAGGGGCAAGTGCTATTAATGTTGAAAATATAAACAGTTATCATAATACCTTTTTGGGTTCTAAAAGTGGTTATAATGTGAAGGGTAACTATAATACCTTTTTAGGTTCTCATAGTGG
>NZ_SMMB01000163.1 GCF_009711365.1 Xanthovirga aplysinae
AAAAAAAAATAATGATTGTTTAAAGAAGAATAGAATATGATGAGACCAATAGCAATCTAAACTTGTTATCCTTTATTCCAGATAATAATTCCCCAATTACGTCAATTGACTACCAACCCCTAAACCTAGAATGGATTCAACCAATTTTCTATAATTTATTTCTGCCACAAATTTCTTTTCCCAGGACTTTCGGCTTTTTTCCCTTTTTTGATAAAAATTGTTATCCAAGATTTTTGAAAGAGCATTTATTATATCGTACACCTCACATGCTTTAGGAAGCAATATTCCATTTTCATTAGAAACAATCTCGGAAGTACCACCCACTGCAGTGGCGATAACCGGAATTCCATAGCTTTGCGCTTCCATAATTGTCACTGGAACCCCTTCAGTATCACTGACATTCATAAAAACATCCACCCTCTCTTCTCTATAAAAATTTAGCACTTCCTGATGAGGAACGGCCCCTTTTAGTTCTGCCTGTAGGTTGGGCTGCTTAAAAGTTTTTATATAATTTCTTAATTTTTTTTCCAACGGTCCTCCTCCCATATG
>NZ_SMMB01000294.1 GCF_009711365.1 Xanthovirga aplysinae
CTTAGTTACTGGAGCCGCCGGCTCCATAGGAAAAGAAATATGTCGTCAGCTATTCCACTATTCCCCAAAAGAATTGATCTTCTTAGACCAGGCCGAATCGCCCTTATATGAATTGGAATTTGAGCTGAATCAAAATCCTTCGCCTAAGGACATCAAAATCCATTACCTTATCGGTGATATCACCAATCAAAATCGGATGAAGGAAATATTTGAAGCCTTTCAACCGGAATTGGTCTTCCATGCAGCTGCTTATAAGCATGTTCCCACAATGGAAAACAATCCTTCCGAGGCCGTAGCCGTCAATGTGATGGGAACAAAAAATCTGGCCGACCTTTCGGTAAAATTTGGTGTGGAGAAATTTGTAATGGTTTCTACAGATAAAGCAGTTAACCCCACCAATGTGATGGGAGCCACCAAAAGGGTTGCGGAAATTTATACTCAGTCTCTAGATGGGGTAAAGAATAATAATACCAGATTTGTTACCACTCGCTTTGGAAATGTTTTGTGTTCCAATGGTTCTGTTATACCACTTTTTGGCAAACAACTGAAAGCCGGAGGGCCACTTACGGTTACCGATCCGGAAATTACCCGCTATTTTATGACCATTCCAGAGGCGTGCCAGCTGGTTTTAGAAGCTGGGGCTATGGGAGAAGGTGGAGAGGTTTTTATTCTTGATATGGGGGAGTCCGTAAAGATCATCGATATAGCCAAAAAGATGATTAAACTATTTGATCTGCAAGTGGGAAAAGATATTGATATAAAAATCACTGGATTAAGACCAGGAGAAAAGTTGCACGAAGAGTTAATGACAAAGAAAGAAAATACCCTGTCTACTCACCATCCAAAGATCATGAAAGTCCGGGTTAGAGCTTACGATTTGGAGCCAATTCAAGAGGTTTTTCAGGACCTGGAATATTTGCTTGAAAATAGAATGGCGGTAGATCTGGTAAGGAAGTTAAAACAAATAGTACCGGAATATAAAAGTAAGAATTCGGTATTTGAAAAGTTGGATGTTGACC
>NZ_SMMB01000347.1 GCF_009711365.1 Xanthovirga aplysinae
AATTGGGTGTTGGTTCCCTTTTTTATTCCTACCTCAAATCCCATAGTCCAAAGGTTCTCCTGGTATATAATAATATGTTTTAGGAGTAAATAGGTAAAAATATACAGCAAATAATATATACCAGGTACTGTCCTTTGTTTATAAATGTATTATTAACAGTTCAACTGAGCAAACTCTTTGGCAAAATATGTGAGGATAACCGAAGCGCCTGCTCTTTTTATACTTAGTAAACTTTCCAGCATAGCTTTTTCCCCATCAATCCAACCTTTTTCGGTTGCTGCTTTAATCATAGAATATTCTCCACTGATGTTATAGGCAGCAATGGGCAGGTCATAGTTCTCTTTTAGGATATGTATGATATCCAGATAGGCCAAGGCTGGTTTTACCATTAAAAAATCTGCTCCTTCCGCATAATCCAAGTCAGCTTCGATTAAGGCTTCACGCTTATTGGCAGGGTCCATTTGGTAAGTTTTTTTATCTCCCAATTTAGGTGCAGATTGTAACGCATCCCGGAAAGGCCCGTAAAAAGCACTAGCATATTTTGCCGTGTAGGACATGATGGATACATTTTCAAAACCTTCGTTGTCAAGGGCATCTCTTAAATGACCAACTCGTCCGTCCATCATATCGGAAGGTCCAATAATGTCCGCACCTGCTCTGGCCTGAGCTAAGGTCATTTTTTCTAGTACTTCCAGGGTGGGGTCATTAAGTATTTCACCATTTTCCACAATCCCATCATGCCCATCCGAGCTATAAGGGTCCATGGCCACATCTGTCATCAAGCAAACTTCTGGAAAAGCCGACTTTACTTTCTCTATTGCTCGTAAATAGAAATTATTTGGATTGTGGCTTTCTGTGGCATATTTATCTTTTAATTTTTCTTTGAGGGCAGGGAAAAGGTCAAAACTTTTTATTCCCAAACCCACACATTCGGAGATTTCTTCTAGCAATAAATCAGTGGAATATCGATAAATGCCTGGCATAGAGGTTACCTCTTCCTTTTTGTTTTCTCCATCAATAACAAATAGGGGAAATATAAAGTCTTTGACCGATAACCGGGTTTCCTCCACCATGGATCGGATTACCTCGGATTTACGGTTTCTTCTTGGTCTTCTTAACATTTCTTTATGAATTAGGAATTACTAATTATCATTGTACTGGAAATTATTTTCAAGAGTTGCTCTTTTTCCTAAATATATTATAAAA
>NZ_SMMB01000390.1 GCF_009711365.1 Xanthovirga aplysinae
TAGAGCTCAGAGTCAGGAATTAAAAGAGCGTCTATTATCCGTAACGGGTACTAGTGAACTATCAGAAAAACCAGATTTAGCCACTATTTCAATTCGGGCAAGTGCGAAAGATATGAATTATAATACTGCTATTGATGAATTAAATGAAAAAGTTGAAAGTTTAAGAAACGCCATAAAAAAGGCAGGATTCAAAAAAGAAGATCTTAAAACTTCCAATTTTAATGTACAAAAAAGTTATTCTTACGTGGGAAGAGAAAGGAAATTTGAAGGGTATGAAGCTTCTCATGACCTAAAATTACGCCTTGCCCCTGAAAAGGAAGAATTAAATAAAGCACTCTCCGCAATGACTTCTAGTTTGAGTGAGGCTGATTTTAATATTTCTTTTTCATTAGAAAAGCCAGAAAACCTAAAAGAGAAATTAATAAAAATGGCCGTGGATAATGCTAAAGAAAGGGCACAATTATTGGCACAAGCTGCCGGAGTTTCACTAGGAAAAATTACCGATATTCAATACAGTATTCAATCCACTAGACCAGTTCCTATTCAATATAGAGTTACTTCAGATTTACGTCAAGAAGGAATGATGGCCAAAACATTTAATGAAGTTGAGCCGGATGAAATAAAAGTAAGGGACCAAGTGACCATTATTTGGGAAATTCACTAGGCAAGATTTGGGCTTCTTTTAAAGCCAATTATTATTAACTGTTTTGTATTTATAAATAAGTGAATTAAGTAGATTAAAAAAGGGTGATTTACACAATCACCCTTTTTTGTTTCCTTTTTAACTTAATAAGGGGTATAGCTATTGTAAGGATTCCATTTGTAGTATGGGGCTCCTCGTATTCTTCTGCTTGGATTCCTAACGTTATTATAATATTGGTATTGGTATTGATAATATGGGTTAGGGTTTACCAATAAGTGTCTCCTAAAAATTGCATTTGGGTTTCGTGCTCTTCCTTGAATAAACCTTGGGTCATAGTAATAGTGATAACCTCTTCCATGGTATAAGGCATTTTCATATATGGCGTAAGAACCATATCCTCTATCCCTACCATAAGGTCTAAAATACCCACTCGATGGGTTGATTCCTCCGGAATATGGACTTCTGTTTTCGATCCCATATCCCCCTGCTCCACTTGAAGGCGCTAATACATTACCGCCAAAAGTTCGCTGGCCAAAGGCGGGAATACTCAGAGTTAAAACAAAGAAAGCCGAAATAAAAAATCTATTTAAAAACACTTCCGCACACCTCCTTAAAAAGCTGTTCTACCTTATTTAACTTGGATTTGTTTGATTGGGTTGTGTTCTTGTTTTTATATTTATTAATCAGAATAATCAGAGGCTATTGAAAAGAGAGTTTATGTGTTTGAATTGTTGTGTTA
>NZ_SMMB01000023.1 GCF_009711365.1 Xanthovirga aplysinae
CCAGGCCGATGCTCGGATTCATGGAGATGGTAATGATTTCGGAATTGTTATTGACCAGGATAGTGAGGACGGCAGGAGTGAGAACAACCGAGGGTATGCCGTAATTGATGGAAAAAATAATACTGATGCTATTTTTATTGGGCAGGAAGGAGATATAGATGGGGCTACCAGCAAGAATAACTATGCACATGCCCAAATCTATGGAGATGATAACTTTGATGGG
>NZ_SMMB01000363.1 GCF_009711365.1 Xanthovirga aplysinae
GAAAAAAATGAATTAGGTAGGATTTTGGGTAAATATGCCTTAAAAATTGAGCATTTTGGAAGCACGGCTATTCCAAATATACTAGCTAAACCAACAATCGACATTTTAGTCGAAATCCCGAACGATAATGAAATAAAAGACGAAATAATTCATAAAATGAAATCTCAAAATTATTATTTCGTGCTCAGAAATGATCGTCATCCACCTTACATTATGTTTATAAAGGGAATTTTAACAAAAGAGGTAAAAGCACCAACCTACCATATACATATGGGCGAAAAAGAACACGGTAACTTATGGGATAGACTTTACTTTCGTGATTATTTAAAAGACAATCCAAAACTTGCTCAAGAATATGAAAACCTAAAAAAAGAACTCGCCAAGAAATACAAAAACGATAGAGATGCCTATACTGAGGGAAAAACAGAATTCGTATTGAAAATTACTAAAGAAGCAAAAAAAAGATACTCATAAGATGACATATTGGTTATAGCCAAATTAAGTTTTAATTCTTTTTTGAGAACGACATTAATACCAATACCAAAGATTTTGGAGGCAAGCACAAATCTGAAGGCAATCAATTAAGGGTCATCATTCCTAACAGGAAGAAAGAATCTCAGGTAACCAAACAGAGTCAGGGAAAAAGATGCCTTAGACCGTAGCTGAATTAGAAGGTTTGCTGCAAAGCAAGAGGAATTTTCTACTTTGCTTCAACTTTAATCTTCTCAACGACGTTTGGAATATCTTGAAAAGAATTTTCGAGATATTACTCAAATAGTTCCTCCTACTCAATTGGCTTCCTTTCTGGGTGTTGCGAAAAAAACATTGAGTAAAATTAGAAAGTGGAGAACGTCCACATGATTTAGTGACCATTTTTATAGGTTATACCCAATTGCGATTTTCACCTTGAAAATGGGTAATTTCTAGCCCAATTATGCCTTTCCTTAAAGCCATATCAACTTAAAACAGGGATTATAAAGTTCATAAAATTATCCATAGATGTAATCCACCCCATGTATTTGGCATTGATTTTGGTAGCATGCTGCTAAGCAGAAAATATTGTACCCATCAAAATACTAGAAAAAATTGCGATGATAATTTTCAACACACCAAAATTTAACCTGATAGAACAATAATAAAATGGTAATCCTATAAACACCTCCCCAAATAAGGCTAAACATCTTGAAATTTCCTGTCTTACTCCAAGGGCGGGTAATTCACTTGAGGACCTAAGTTGGAAGCTAGCTTTTCTATTTCCC
>NZ_SMMB01000374.1 GCF_009711365.1 Xanthovirga aplysinae
TTCGTTTTTGTGTCAAGACAAAAATGAACAGAAAGCCCAATAATAGTAATTAACCTAAAACCTAGTACCAAATATCAGAAAAGAGGTAAAACCTATGAAGTACCAACTAGAAAAAACAAGTAAAAAACACCCCTGCCCAAATTGCGGCTACAAACGCTTCGTCCGCTTCATCGACGACAACAACCTCTACCTCGATACCAAATTTGGCCGCTGCGACAGGCAAGAATCATGTGGCTATTTCTACAGTCCCTATCATGAAAAAGCAACGTTTAACCAAAGACCAAAAATCATGGATGCGCAAACTTTAAAATACGTCCCTTTAGAGACTTTAAAGGCCACTCTAAAAAATTATCATAACAACACCCTAATCAATTTCCTGAATAATACCTTCGGTAGGAGAAAGACTCTGAAGGCCATTGCTGATTACTATATTGGCACCGCCAGAAACGGTGGTACTATCTTCTGGCAAATCGATAAACACAAAAACATCCGTACCGCCAAGCGCATGTTCTACAAAACCGATGGCCATAGAAATAAGCAACTTCCCGATCGCTACCTCTACACTTCTGACAAAGGTTACCAAACTTGTCTCTTCGGAGAACACCTACTAGCTGAAAACAATAAAATAGTTGCCATTGTAGAATCCGAAAAAACAGCCATCATCTGCTCCATCCAATACCCTGAAATAACCTGGTTGGCATCTTCCGGTTTGGAGGGATTAACTGTAAGAAAAATGAAAGCTTTAATAGGAAAGGAGGTGCTACTGGTTCCTGATTTCTCTACTCATGCTAGAGAACGCTGGCAGCATAAAGCCGAATACCTCCTCCAGCATAATATGAAAGCAGTACTTTGGGACCCTTATCCTGAGATTGTTGACGGGAGAGATATTGCAGATCTTTTTTAAAAGGGTTTCTTGTTCAAAAAATAAGCATCTAGATAATAATAAGTTATTGTTACAGCTTAATTAGTACGGAAGAAAATTTTTCAAATTTAAAGGCCTCCACATAGTATTTAGAAGCTTCAATAAGAACTTTATTAATCCATTTATTATCCCGTAAACTATAATCCATTTATCTTCCCCATCCCATATCTTTTTAAAAGAATTAAATTTTATTAATTTTCTCTCTTAGCAATAAAAAAATAATGAATTGGAAAAAAATAGATCTTAACCATATTACAACAACAAATCTTATTTACTTTGACGAAAATCAAATAGATGCTTGTGAAAAAATTGGCAAAGCACTTCAAATAGATTGTTTACCTGAAATAGATAAAACCCAATATGCAAGAATGCAAGAAGGGGTTT
>NZ_SMMB01001269.1 GCF_009711365.1 Xanthovirga aplysinae
AAACAACAGCCGTGCATTAAACCAGAATGATAAATCATTTCCGGTAGAGTTGACACTCACTGTTTCTCATATCGACTGGACTGGACAGGAATAATTTTTAGGTGAATATTACCGGAATTTCCTTTAAAGCAATTTGTTACAATAATTTCTGAATAAAATACTGCTTTCGAAAAGGATTATTTCTGGTTCATGTAATGCATAGCATTACCATTTTCAGACATCTGCTATTCCTTTATTTTAATGCTGAATTGCTTTTATAAGTTTGAAATACCTCTTCCTTCTGAAGAAAGATGGGTAGGGTATGTCTTATGTAAGCCATTGGATTAGAATAGCACTGTCTTTAGGGTGTGGCCTAGTTTAATTATAGGTCATGCCCCACTTATCGCTTTTTTATTGTTTTAAAGCAGTTGAAGAGCTATAGGTGTATTGTAATTAATTGATTTTAAGCTTTTAATAATTCTAATTATTCAATTTTATAATCATTTTAAACATTTACTATCATGACAAAAGAAAACGTAAAACCGGTAATGAACGAAGCAGCAAAAGAAGAAGCACAAGTAATTAAACAAAGACATAAAGCGGGAACCGTATTTTGCTTAGAAGTACCTTTTGATGATGAGGACCCTTCTAAAGTGGCTCGTGCCTGGTTAAGAAAACCTAACCTTGAAGAATTAGGGGCTTTCTCTTCTTTAGTACAAGGCAATCCTATTCGAGCTACTAAAATTTTAATGGAAAGCATCTGGTTAGAAGGCGACTCAGCAGTAAAGGACGATGAAGAGTGTTTTCTAAGCGCTATGGGACAGTTAAATGAGATCATTAAGATTCGAACAAGTAAAATAACAAAGTTCTAGCCTCATGTCCCTTAAATGAGGGCAAGGGCAAAGATGTCATTAGAAAGACAAATGCCCTTGTCCGTTATTTCTTTCATGAAGATCCCGCCACCATGAGCTCGCAACAATGGGCATTAAGGGCGCATGAGGCACAATGGCTACTAAAATTATTAGAGCCACAACTCTTTAAAGATTATGACTGATAATAAATCAGATATAAAATTGGGTATTGAAGATACGCTCTCCGGCACCCTGCTACAATTGGCAAAAACCGGAAATTCCGTTTTTGCCGGTTTGCAGGCTAATGTGGAGAGTTTCACCGCCCAATTTCAACAAACATTCGATCAGTTTAACAATTCTACTGATTTGCTAACCCAAATGGGTAAATCAGGAAAAGAAACTGCTGATACTTTCAATGCTATGGGGCAGACTTCTGAAAGTGTAGATACTTCCTTGGGTGGAGCCCAAGAAAGTGGAAAGAGTACAACTGATATTTTTCAAGGATTGAAAAAAGTGAGTCAACCTTTGATTTCAATTTTTTCCTTGATAAGTAAACAGGGTCAAAATGTAAAAACGGCTTTTTCTCAATTAACAGGGATAACGAAAGGAACAGATAATTCCTTTCAAGACTTTAGTGAAAATGGAGAAAAAGTGGGGAAAACCATAATTGATATGTCCTCACCGTTAGCTGATGCGAAAAAAAGTTTTCAGCTTGAAGAAGTCATTAGTAAATCAACTTCTGAGCTTCAGCAATTGAGCGCTGTTTTTGGAAATGTTAATGAGCAAACCAAGAATACAAGCGATACCTTTAGTGGTTTAATTAATACAGTTGGAGAAAAAACATCTGCACTAGGAGGAGTCTTTGGAGCGATTACCGGACAAACCAAAGGTATCAGCGATGTCTTTAGTAGTTTTAGTCAAAACAATAAGGACATTGCTGACCGCTTTAAAGCACTTCAATCAGCTGGAGGTGAGATCAAAACTGTATTAAAGAATCTGGGAAGTGAGGCTCTTATTGCCGGGCAGGAAATGGGAACATTAGCCCTTTCCGGTGCAAATTCTTTTGACGAATTAACGGGGAATTCAGCTAATATAGGTAATGAGCTGATTGCCCCTTTTAGTGATTTAAAGGAAAAAGCGCTTTCTGCCTTTAACCAATTAACTTCCCAATCCTCTGGCTTGAAAAGTAAACTTACTTCGAACTTTTCAGCCCTTGGAAATATCTTTAAGAAACCTTTTGAGGAATTATCAGATAGTTCCTCTACTGCACTTCAGGAGGTAAATGCAGAGAGTTCTGTTCAGGAGAGTAGTTCTCAAACGAGCTCTTCTCAACAGAGTAATACAATCTCAAATGTATCTTTGGATACAACCTTATTTGAGGCTGCTCAGCAGGGGCTTAATGATGTAGAAGCCGTTGCAGATCAGGCCATTGCTGGAATTGGGAAATTAGGTGGTGCTTTTGATGCCGTAGCAGGAAAAAGTGATCAGCTTAGTACCTTCTTTAGTGATCTTGGAGGAAAGAGTATAGCTGTACAAGGCCAATTTGAGGAGTTGGGTGGAATTACTAACTCTATTGGCAGCTTCTTCCAGGATTTAGGAAATAAAGGAAAAGAAAGCGAAGGAGTGCTGGGTAGTTTAGGAAAAGCAAGCTCTGCCCTTGGCGGAATTATTAACGGAGTGGGAGAAAGTACTACTGCTGTCGGAGGCGTATTTGCTAGTGTAAGCGGTCAGGCACAAGGAATTAGTACGGTCTTTAGTAATTTTAGTCAAAATAATAGAGACATTGCGGATCGTTTCAAGGAACTCCAGGGGTTAGGAGCGGACTTTAAAAGTCAACTTAAAAGCTTGGGAGATGAAGCGTTAAGTGCTGTTCCGCAAATTAGCCAATTGGGCATATTTGGAAAAGAATCCTTTGAGAAATTAGGAGGAAGTGTTTCTGGTATAGCCGATAAGATTAAAGCTCCTTTTAATGGATTAAAAGATAAAATTAGTCCTGCTTTCGATAATATATCGGCCAAAGGAAATGAGTTGAAGAATAAATTATCAACTCAATTTAACTCCATAAAAGACATTGCTACCAAGTCATTTGGAAAAATGGCTAAGGGAGGAGAAATATTTAATAAGGGTTTTGCAGGAATGCTGGAGTCCGGTGCTCAAATAGGAGCTGGGCTTTCCGAAATGAAATCGGCTGGAGATTCTGTCATGGCCTCTTTTAAAAATTTGAGCACCGATATGAGTGCGTCTGCTCTCGCTAGTGAGGCCATGAATATTGCTATGGGTGTGGGGAATATGCTTATGAGTGGGCAAGCGGTGCTGACTAGCGCCAGTACCTTGGCTATAAGTGCTTATCAAGCAGCTACCGGACTGGCCACTATGGTTACTTCCGGCTTCTCGGGAGCAATGGGAATATTGAATGCCGTAATGGCCGCTAACCCAATTGCTTTGGTGGTAATAGCAATTGCCGCTTTAGTGGCAGGCATCGTCTATGCTTATAAGAATTTCGAAGGCTTCCGTAAGATCGTTGATAAGCTTTGGGGAACTATAAAAACGGCCTTCTCAGCTATTGGAGAACTGGCTTCCGAAGTATTCGGCAAGTTGATCAATTGGTTCAAGAGCCTCTTTAACTTTGATTTTGGAGGAATAAAAGGTGGTATATTGAAGGCCTTTGGAGGTTTATTAGCGCCATTAAAGAAGGTATTCGGTGGAATAATCACCTTGTTCAAAGGGCTCTTTACATTCGACTTTGGAAAGATTAAAGAAGGGGTAGGAAGTATCTTTAAAGGGATTCTCAACCTTAACCCTTTTGCTCTATTGTTTAAAGGACTTACCGCTCTTTTCCCTTCTTTAAAAGGAGTATTTGGAAAAGTGGGAGATAGCCTCTTTAAAGTATTTGAGGGTGTCTGGTCGTCAATAAAAGGTGTTTTTGGTGGAATAATTAACTTATTCAAAGGACTCTTTACTTTCGATTTTGGTAAAATTAAGGAAGGCATAGGAAGTATCTTTAAGGGGATCATCAAACTCAATCCTTTTGCTCTCTTATTTAAAGGGCTTACCGCTCTTTTCCCTTCATTGAAAGGGGTGTTTGGAAAAGTGGGCGAAAGCATCATGAACGTCTTTGGAAACATTTGGTCTTCCATCAAGGGGTTGTTTGGAGGTGTAGTGGAGTTTATCAAAGGTATTTTCACTTTCGACTTCAGCAGTATAAAAGAAGGAATTTCTTCTATCCTGAATAGCATTCTGTCTTTTAATCCATTTGAAAAATTGGCAGAAGGTGGACAAATGCTATTGGACTGGGGCTTAAGCTTGTTTACCTCCTTTACTGAATCCCTTGGTGGAATAGGAGAAGTCTTTGAAGGAGTTTTTGAAAAGTTGAAGTCTTATGTGACATCGGTTTGGGAAGAAATAAAAAATGGCTTTTCATTTATTCTGGACCTTCCAACCAAACTTTGGGAAGGGTTTAAGAATGCATTCTCCTTTATCCAGGATTTGGGGGAAAAAGTGCTGGCAAAAGTGGGCGATGCTTTTGGAAGTGTAGTATCCTGGTTTAAAGATGATGATGAAGAGGAAAGAGAACCGGAGGGCTTGAAGGTAGTAGAAAATGCTTCTACCACTAAAGCCATAGAAGGAGAAAGTCCCGCATCCGAAAACAAGACTATTAATGTGCAGATTGAAAGCTTGGTTAAAAATATTACCATTAGTACAACGAATTTAAAAGAGAGTACTTCTGAAATCAAAGAGCAATTGACGCAGATTTTGGTTCAAGCAGTAAAAGACGTTGAAGTGATTGCTTAATAGAATACTTGCTGATAAGAAAAAGGAAGTAGGTGTGAAGGGCCATTATAGGACCTTATACAAACCAATAATTTTCTAAAGCAGGATTAAAGAATAGATTGAAAATATGGCTACGTATACATTTGTCGTGAATAACGGCACCAATCAGGGTGGGGTAGATCAACAGTCTTATACGGTTGATGAGTCAGGAATTCACCTGGACAGCTCCATACCTATTTCTCAGTTGGGTACGCCGGTATTGAGTAGGTTAAAATTCCCAGCACAAAAAGGGGTAAAAGAATTGTTGCTCGATACGGTAATCATTTCTGTTTCTATGCAGCGTACCATCGTAAAAACGGCTATTCAGGGTCAGGAAGGTACCGTAAAGGAGTTTATCTCCGATGGAGATTACAGTATTAATATTAAAGGGTCAATCACCAGTACCATCCCTACCCAATATCCGGAGGAAGAAGTAAGCAGGTTGATCAAATTATGTAAAATACCAGATTCACTAGTATTTGACTGTGATTTTCTGGCTCAGTTTGGATCCTTTTACTTGGTGGTAGAAAACTATAAGCTCGATCAGCAGGAAGGTTTTTCCAATGTGCAAAATTTTGAATTGAACTGTATTTCTGATAAACCATTGGAGCTGAAAGAATCCGAAGAGAAGAAAAATGAGAAAACTATTTGATCATGAAGAGGCTGACTTGTTTGATAAATATTGCCAAATACGAGTTTACCAGTGTCAATGAGGTGCGGGTGAACTCATCCTGGGATCTGTTAACGGATACAGCCACTATTGTCCTTCCTCGTAAAGTACAATGGAGCGAAAACGACAGTTTGGTAAGTGGGGACAACAGTTTCTTCAAAAGAGGAGATGAAGTAAGTATACAGCTGGGGTATGATGATAATAATGAGGTCATTTTCGAAGGGTTTATTTCTGCTCTCAAATTAGGAACTAACCTGGAAATACAATGTGAAGATGCCGCTAAAGATTTGAAGTCCGGCAATGGTACTTTCAATAAAAAAGAGCCAGCTACCTTAAAGGAATTTTTAGATAAGGTATCCACAATCCCTTTCGAGGCGGATCCTTTGGAATTGGGAAGTTTTAAAACCAAGGAGGATTCTCCAGCTAAAGCCTTGCAGAAGCTTAGAGAAAAGTTTCACCTAACCACTTTTGCACGGGAAGGAAAACTTTATGTAGGACCTGACTTTTGGCCTGATCTTCAGCAAAAAGAAGTGCCGGTTTTTACTTTTCAGCAGGATATCATCAGCGATGAACTTACTTATAAAAGGGAGGAGGATGTGCTTTACCAAGTGATTGCCAAAAGTAAGATGCCAGATGATACGACTATTGAAGTGAAGGAAGGTGATGAGGAGAATGCGGATAACAAAACGCTGGAGTATGATAATATGCCTGAGGCTCAGTTGAAAGAAAGAGCGAAGGCTGTTCTTGACCGCGTCAAATATGAAGGCTTTGAAGGAAGTATCACCACTTTTGGAACGCCGGTGGTGCGTCATGGGGATGTATTGGAGTTGAAAAACCCAAAGTATCCTAATGCAGAAAGAAATGGAAAATTCTTGGTGAAAGCTGTGGAGACGACTTTTGGCCAAGGAGGGTATAGGCAAAAAATAACCCTAAACGCTAAAATGTAAATAAATCACCCCATAACAGACAAAAAGTATGAATATCAAAGAAGCAATCCAACGAATGGCACAGGCCGAAGATCATAGGTCGGTGCTTGGAAAAGTCATGGAGGTCGACGAGGAAAAAGCCTGCTGTGATGTAGAACTCATTGTAAGTAGTGGGGAAGCAGAAGAGGAAAAAGACATTCTCTTTAATGTCCGCCTAAATGGGATCTCCAATATGACCCAGGGAATGACTTTCATTCCTAAGCTAGAGAGCCTCGTGATTGTTTCCTTGATCAGTGATACAGATAGCTTTGTCAGCATATTTAGTGACATCGAAAAAGTGAAACTCTACACCAATGAGTACCGATTGAATACCGATGATAATGAGATCAGCCAAGTAGACATTGCTTACGATCCGGAAAATGATACTAATTCTTTGAATATGAATTTTAAAGAAGTTTCAGTCAACAGCAAGGATAATCAGGCAGAGAGTTCTTTGGGGGTTTATTTTCAGGATATTACGGTTAATGGGGAACAGAGTGGAGAATCTTTGGTAGCCAACTCTAATAAGATAACTATTAATTCTTCTGAAAGTATCATTATTAATGAGGACACCGAAACGGTAAAGATCGCAGGGAAAAAAATTACTATTAATGGGGGAGGTAATAATGGGATGGTAATAGTAGACGATTTAGTAGAAAAAATAAATGCTTTGGAGGGTAAGGTGGATGAACTAATAACGGAATTAATGACCCATACTCATGCATCAGGAGCTCCGGGTAGTCCTACTTCTCCACCAATGCCTCCGTTGAAAACAGCAATTTTGGGTACTAAGACTACTAGTGCTCAAATAAGTAATCCTGATGTAACCCATTAATAGCTTAAAAAGATCAAAAAGCAGGCAATTATTTTTTTAGGTAATTCTTAAAAACAACAAACATTTAAAAAGGAACATTTATGAGTATTGCTATAGAAGACGTCATTGCAGGCCTGGACCAAGCTAAAAACCTTTTGTCCGTTCCCGCAACGGTGAAAAACGTTGACGAAGCGAATGCAACATGTGATGTAGACTTGCTTCAGAAGGTTTATGTCTATACGGACAAAGGGGAGACAAAATTAACCCTTGATGATAAAGTCGAAGATGAAGGTAAAGAAGAAATTACTTCTCTTAGTGGAGTAAGGCTCAATGGCATATACAATACGGGAATTTACACTACCGCCGACCCGCAAGGAAGTATTCTTTTACCAAAGGCAAACAGTAAGGTTTTGGTTTCCATCCTTAATATGGAGAATAGTTATGTCAATGTCTTAGGTGATACAGAGAAGGCCGCTTTCAATTTTGAAAAGATAGGATTGAACGGAAATTCCTTTGGCGGTTTGGTAATAGCAGGAAATCTGGTTAGTAGACTTAATGAATTGGAGAGAGCTTTTAATGCCTTTTTAGAGGACTACAGGGCTCACAATCATATAGAATCTACCGGAATGGTAACAATGGGACTTGTAGGGGAGCCGCCGGAAAATATAGAAGAAACAGAATTGAATTTCTTGGAAAACACAAATATAACCCATGGACGATAAAATAAAAGACATTTTGTTAGAGCCCAATTACGATTTAAAAATCGAGAACAGGGATTTTGCATTTGGCCCTAGCGATCAGCAACATATTGAACTGCTAATGGTGGCAAACAAAGGGAATTTCTTAGAATACCCTACTGCGGGAATGGGCATTGACCGTTACAAAAACGGAAATATTAGTAAGACTCAATTCCTTCGGGAAGCGCGTTTGGAGTTGGAAAAAGACGGCTATACCGTTAATGAATTCTCTTACGACAATGGGGTTATTGACCTGGATGTAGAAAGATAAGAAAAGACCATGAAACAGATTACCGTACAAGAGGGACAAAGCTGGTTTGATATTGCCATGCAATACTACGGCTTCATGGAGGGAATAGCTTACCTTTTAGAAGACATCAATAACTATGTCCATGAGCAGAATCAACTTAGGTCCAATTTGGAACCTTTACAGGAATTGGACATCAATACCGAATTAGAGGCCGGACAAATTCTATTAATCCGGGATAAGGCTTCCGAGAAAAAAGGCTTGAACATCAACGATGTAACCGTTAGGCTTTTTGAGAATAACGCCCAGTTTGTCAATAATTCGGATTTTATGGATCTGCTGGATAAGGAGGAAGAAGACGATGAAGAATAGCAAATAAATATTGGGGTAAGGAAAAAATAACTAAAACATAAAACTAAAATAGAAAAATGGCACGCTCAATTGAAGAAATTAAGAATAGCATTATTGCGGCCAAAATGGAGGATAAAAGGCTTAATGGATTAGATTCTGAATCCAGTACTGCCATTTGGAGTGTATGGGTTTATATTATGGCCGTAGCCATTTACACTCACGAATTGATTTTTGATCAATTTAAAGAGGAAGTAGAGGATATCTTGACTAAACAGATTCCTGGTACTGCCAGCTGGTATGCGGAAAAATTGAAAGAATTTCGATCGGGAATTTCACTTCCACCTGGGGGAATTACTTATGAAGACCCTTCTAAGGGAGAGGCCATTATTACTCGGGTTTCGTACAAGGAAACCGATGGTACTCTAGCCTTGAAAGTGGCTAAAGATAAGGAAGGTGGAGAGGTTGGTGAACTAGATGTTTTGACCGCTGAGGAACTCCGTAATGCAACTACTTATTTAGAGCATATTAAGTATGCAGGAACCCGGCTTTCCGTGACTTCCCATTCAGCAGACCAGCTGTATTTGAAGGCAGATATTTACTATGATACCTTCTTTAGTCCGGAGGAAGTCCGTGTAGCCATAGTGGATGCGGTAAGAGAATTCATGAAAGGGTTAGACTTTACCGGTAAAGTATATGCCAACCATGTGGTGGATGCAATTCAAGGTGTGAGTGGTGTGATGGATGTTAATGTGGTGGAATTATCCCTTACTGATAATACGGACACGGAAAGTTTTTTAGTGGAGAATTACAGAACCATTAATAGAAGGTTGGATACCTACGCCGGTTACATTGCCGAAAGTATTGAAGAAAATAGAAAACTGGATTATGTAGAGATTACAACTGAGCCAGATGGGACTGTGATTGATAACTCTAATTTGAGGATGTATCCGGATGACGATCAATCTGAGGACGGGGAGGATGGGTCACAGGAGCCAGCTGTTTAGGATTTAGATATGGTATATAAAACTAAATTGAAGGAGGGAGACAGAAGTTAAAGGACCTTTTGATCAGATGAAAGTTAGAAGATATACTCAGTCAGAGTTTTAAACCTAAAGAAGAAGAATTTTTCTAAAGATTCTCTTCAGAAATAAGACTGATAAATGAATGGAGGGCTTTACAAACTTATGGGGGCCATCATTAGAAATACAAATTTAAGTTCTTTGACAATTCTTACGAAAGAAATTAAAATATTGGTAAAAAGTAGAACTATTCTGTTTGCTAAATAGGTGAGATGATCATTATTGGCAAGTACACATTGTAGTTAATTCCAAGAATATTTCACCTTAAATCCTTGCCCAAGTCTAAGGACAAAATAAACCAAGTTAGGATAATTAGAAAGTTATCAGGTTTTAAAGGGCAGATCCATAAATAGGGATACTCCCCAAAGAGCTTCTTTCCCTTTGGCAAAACAAGCAGCTAAATAGTACCCTCCTTGTTTGTTTTGTGAATTGACTTCCTGTAGGGAAAGGCTCTTTAACCTGCTTTAATACCCTGCCAGGTATTTTTTTCTTCGAGAAAAGCACTTTAAATGGCCTCCTAGAAAGCATTGATTTACCAAAAAAGCTGAAAAATGTCCTGAGGAGTATTTCCGACCTATTAAGTCAATTCTTTTTTTAAGAATTTCCATGTAGGACCAGGCTTCATCAATAAAGATGAAAAACACCCCATGGGAGTCCTTTAGGCCTTTTAAATTAGAAATTATGAAGCAAATCAGAATATAAAGAAGAAATGTAAGAAAAAACGTTTACTGCTTTTACTGTTTTCGGTAAAGGGGTTTTTAAACGTTGCTTTTGTCTGTTGAAACCACCGGCGGTAGTTTTTCTAAAAACCGCTGTCGGTGGTTAAATGGTTTTTAAAGCCACAGAATTAAAAGCTATTAAGAAATAAGAAAAAAGGAGGATAAATGAGAGGTGAAATACCATTCCGGTAAGCTTAATTCCGGACCAAAAATGAAAACTATAAAATAAGATAAACAAGATGGGAAAAGAATATATTAATGGTGCCGCCCTGGTTCGGCGGTTAACCCCTCCCTTTTTAAGAAGAAAGTTATTTAACTCCTGGATGAGGGCCTTATTGTCTCCTCTTTTCGACTTTCATGTTTGTGAATTCAATGAGGCAGTAGAAGATCCCGAAAGTAAGGAAAATGACACCAGTCGGGTATACTGCTATAATCAAATTGTAAGGGGAGTAGATAGGGAATCAGTCAATAAAAAATTCCAGGATTATGCGGAGGAAATTCGAAAGAGTGTGAGCTGTACCGGTCAAACGGTTCTATTAGAAAATTATCTGCTGGATAAGTACTTATGTATTGACGGTACCAAAAAGGACGCAGAAAGGCCCATTTTTATCATTGATCAGGAAGAGAATGGATTGCCTATCTATTTTGAGAATGAGGAACAAGATCAGCCCGTATTCTTTGAATGTGAGTTTGAGGACTGTCATTCGGATTGTCACAAATGTAAAAGTTATCATATCGATGAAAATGGCAATTATGTCTGTGATGAGTACTACGAATGTGATTGCCAGGGAGAAGATTGTAATTGTGAAGAAGGGGATGAAGAATGCCCTTGTTGTGATTGCGAATGTGACCCTGCATTAAGTGAAGGAATCATGTACCCAGATGACCCTGATCATCCGGATCATGATCCTGATTATGTGCATGATCCTGCGGCCGGAATTCCTACTGATGAGGATAAAATTTACCTCTATCAGGAAGGGGAAGAGACCGAATATAACAATGATGATTACGATTTTTACGTCAACATTCCAGAGGAGTTGGAACCTAAAAAGCTGCAGATCATTGCTACGGTTAATAAGTATAAATTGGCAGGAAAACGCTTTAAATTGAAGATATACTCAAGTCCTGAAGTTACCTATGGTAAATGTGGAGATGAATAGCAACAAATAAGCAGATAAATAAAAAATAAAGCAGCAGCGCTGCTCCATGTAAAATAATCGTGCATCTGCGCTGCATAAAAAGTAAGCAATGAGATGTGAGGCTTCAGGATGAAGATGATGGAAAAGGCATGAATACCATTTTATTAGTTTTCACTAAAACAAGATGGTAGCCTTTTTCTTCCTTTGGCAGCCCCACATCTCATTTTTTTTTGGGGAGTAGTCCGACTTGTCCTAAGGTGCTATTTATATAGCAAGTTTATACGCTTGAATAAAACAAACAACAGAAAATATAAGCAATGAAAAAATTACACTTTACTGAAGGCGGCCGCATGCTGCACAATGACGATTTGAAAATTCTTCAAGAAGAAGTATTCAAAGCCCTGGAAGGGCAATACAAAGGACTGGGCGCTTTTATTATGAGCGGCTGTAGGGTAGGAGAAGATGACAATGAGCCCGGAAAATTCAAAATAAACGAAGGGCTAGTCTACCTTAATGGAAAGTTTCTGGAGGTAGATGAGGCTCCCAACCTGGTTGGATTTCCAAAATACATTGTGGAAGATTTGCCCGAAATGCGCAAAAGCTACCCTTTGTCTAGGGGGGGAACTGCTCCAAAAAGGCAATTGTTTAAGGCCCGTGTCATTAGTGAAAATGATTTTAATGAGGGCAGTTTTAGCAATCCGGAAGCCGGCCGAACCGAATGGATTAAAATTACACTGGAGGGAGGAAAGTCGTATTTCGATGCACTAAGAGGCAGCTTTAATGCTTTAAGCATAGGGCATAATACCACTAACTTAGAAGGGCATGATACTTTGGATGTGCTGGGGAGTTTAAAAGTGTCGGGACCGGCGGCGTTTGGGGAGGAAATTACCCTTAAAGATTCCAGTTTACTGCTTGGTCAATATGAAGGTACTTATGGAAGAACTTTAACCATTAAAACGCTTTATGGAAATACGATAATTGGACAACAAAATGCATCTTGGTCACATTTTGAGACAGATTCCGAAAACGGGTTTTGGTTCGGTAGTAATATCACAGCAAATCAAAGCCTATCCGTTAGCGGGAATATCACAGCCGTTGGAACAGGAAATTTTGGGGGTGACATCATAATTGATGGAGAAATTTCTGTTGCAATGGCTACTTTAGTAGAAAGTTGGGATTCCATATCAAAGGGAGGGTTTTATACATCAAGTAATGCAGTTGATTCACCTTCATCTGAAGTTTATTTTGGTATTTCTGTTCCCTATGTAAATAATAAAAATGGATTTCAAATTATCTCAAGTAACAGTGGCAATAATTCCTTTTATCTAAGGAGAAGATCATCATTAGGGCTTGGAGAATGGTCAAAGATAGTGCATAGCACCGGGGATCACTCTATTGATGGTGATTTAAATGTTGGCAGTCTTAGGGCTAGAGGCGTTATTAATGCCGAAAGAAATAATGACAACTATGGGGGCTGGTTTGGAGCTGAGCCAAGAGAGGAAAACCCAAGTATTAATGTTGGTGCCTGGTGGGATATGCGTGGAGCAATGCGTTGGGATGGAGCCAATAGAAAATTAAAGCTGGAAACACAATATGGCGATGATGAGATTTATGAAAACGGCTTGGTAATATATAAGGACAAAATTGGGGTTAACCAGGATAATCCCACAGAGGCGCTTGATGTATTAGGAAACATCAATGCCCAGGGAGTACTCTATATTAACACATCCAATGATGAAGCCCTGCAAATCAAACATCTTAGTTCAGAGGGAAACCCTTACCTATCTTTTTACCTCGATGGGATTCGTAAGTCATTTTACCAAATAACCAAGGACGCTAGGGTAAAAATCCATAATGACGAAAAAGCCAATACATTAATCATAGATGGAGGTATTAGTGGGTTGAAGTTTGAAAATACAGGTTCAGCCTATGAGGTTTATCATGCCGGGAATTCTAATCTTGAGACCGTTGATTGGAGTACTGATCGCTTAATTACCAGAGGAACGGCAGACTTCGGTTCAAGTATTGATGTGCGTTATAACCTTTCATTGGGAGGACAGCTTAACTCCCTATATACTGGAGACATCATGAAATATGATGGGGAAGGGACCAAAACCTTTTTATTCTATAATGGATCCCTAAGGTTTTTTACGGGTGGTGGCTCTGCTCTTAGTATCAACAGTGATAATGGCTATATCGGCATTGGAAACAATATGCAATCTCCTGAGGAAAGGCTGCATGTGGGGGGAAATATTAAAGCTACCGGCTCTGTTGAAATGGCTGAGCTTCGAACTAATGCCATTGCTACTAAAAACGAGGATTTATACATTAAAACCTATGTTGGCGACTCAGATTGGGCCAGAGGAATACACTTTTCGGACGACCTTCAGACTGGAGGGGTAAATCAACGCGCCAGTTATGGCCTTCTCGGTAATAGTGATGACAGCTTTAGGTATTTATACATGGCCTTTGGTCCTAACCCTTGGTCTTCGGAAAATGGTATCTATGTTTGCCCAGACAATAAAGTAGGGATCCAAACCAAGAGTCCGGTGGAAGCTTTGGATATCTCAGGAAATATAAAGGTTACAGGATCGGCCCAATTTGGGGGTACTATCAGAACCGATATTTCATCCTCGGCTGTAGAAGTGATATTAGCCGAAAATACAAATGGCGGATTTAGGTTTGTTCCTTTTAATGACGGCTACGACTGGATTCAGTCCAGGCAGAAAATGAGGTTGTCCGGATGGGGTGGAGATATTTTAGAGGAATTTCAATTAAAGTCAAAACTTGTTACCATTGATGGCAGCATCCAAGCTAAGGGAACCGCAGAAATAAAAGGTGCAACCCAAGGTAAACTCATGCTTACCAATGAAAATGTGACAGGTACCACCTGGAATATTTCTTCTAATATACCATCAGTGAGTGCAGGTGGTCTGGCTATTTGGTCTGATCTGAATGGAGTAGACAATGGCTTTGTAATGAATAATGGTCATGTAGGGATCAATAAAACTAGCCCCATTGAAGCATTGGATGTTGTTGGTAACCTAAAAATTTCAGGTACAGGTGAGTTTGGAGGTGATATTACTGTTAATGGAAACAAGGTTTGGTACTCAGGCAATGACGGTTCTGGTAGTGGTTTGGATGCCGATAAATTGGATGGTAAAGAGCCTTCTGAGTTGTCCGTTTTGAGGGTTATAGATCAGGGCAAGGTAACAGCACATGACGGCGCAGCAACAACCTTTCTGAATAGTGGAATTGAATTAGTTCGGGCTTATAGTAATGGTTATCCAGTATCCTATGGAAATGTCGTTCGAGTAGGAGGCGGAAACGGAGGTGGTGAGCTTCTGTTGGAGTGGAAATCTAATGAAACGACAGGTAGCATCTTTTATAGAAGTAAACGAGATACTACTTCTACAGCTTGGGGTGGATGGGAAAAACTATGGCACTCCGGCAATGACGGTTCTGGAAGTGGTCTGGATGCGGACACGGTAGATGGCATTCAAGGCAATGAATTAATGAGGGCGATTAGTGATGGCAGTTATTATGGAATGAAATCTCCTGATGGTTCCACTTCTAATTGGATAAGAACAACAGCTAATGGTTTTATTCCTTATCAATCCGGGGGAAGCAGTGCTTTGGGGACTTCAAGTTGGCCTTTTAATCTGGTGTACTCAAACACGTACTATGAAGGAGGGACAGCCTTAAGTTCTAAATACCTTGGAAAAACAGCAAAAGCCAGTGATTCCGATAAGGTCGATGGCCTTCATTCATCCTCATTTCTGAGATCAGATGCTGATGATACGCTTACCGGAAGGTTATATCCCGGTTCAGATAGTTCCCTTAGGGCAGGAATGTACGGTAGGTATAGTCAAGCAGCTAGTCCAGGAGGTTCATATAAGGTGGGACATATTTGGTCGATGGGTACAAGTTATTTGATTGAAGCTTCTGGCGCTAATTTCGGTAATCTTTATGGCTTTGGCTATAAGCACACAAATAATACCACTGGAGGAACCATGGCTGGTGGCCATATGGCAGTGTGGTGTCAAAATGGAAACCCTTATGTTGCATTGGGTAACAATCTTTGGGTGAAAAATAGTGTGGAAATTGGTGGAAATCTATCCGTCACTTGGAGACATTACAGATCTGGCCAGTTCCGACCAACGTCTGAAAGAAAATATCACTCCAATAAAAGATGCCTTAAAGGTCGTCAATGCAATCGGTGGTTATTCTTACACCTGGAAAGATGATGCAGAGGTTCCCTTTGAAGGTGAGGACTTAGGCGTCATTGCCCAGGAAATCCAACAGGTACTTCCTTTAGCGAATGTGGTACAGGAAAAAGAAAACGGCAACCTGGGGGTGAGCTACAAACGACTGATTCCGTTGCTAATTGAAGCGATAAAAGAATTAACAAAAGAAGTAAATGAATTAAAAACAGCAAAATAATGGCAGTAGGAACAGAAAATATTACCATGAGACAGGTCGCCAATGAATTGGGATTGTTGGGAGATGTGACAGTAGAGCAATTGTTTAGGGCAGCGAGTTTGTCGGGCTTTGACTCCAGGCACAGTTCAAGAACCAATTTGACCACAAAACCTATGAAGTTGGGGGAGTTTAGGGGGTATTCTCATATGCCAACCCTGACATTTAGAATTAGGTATTCTTCTTCTACCGAATCATCTTATACCTTATATCCTCAGTTTGATTTTGATATGTCGGTTAACAGAGATATTACTATTTCTTACAATTTCGATAACACATCATATTCAACGACTATGCTCAAAGGAGCTGTCTCTACGAATGGAATCTCCAAGTCAATAAGCAGGAGTTGGAATTCTAATACAAGGGTGTACCTATCTGTTTCTTCTTCATCTAACTTTAATTCAAGTAGTGGAAGTGTATCTTATTTGGTGCCCGCAAGAGAGCCTGATAATTGTTTGTTAGCAGGGCAGAGATTAAAGGTGAGTGACACTGAATCTAAGTTAGTGGAAGAGGTGAAAGTTGGAGATAGATTATTCACATATGATGTAAAAACAAATTCTTGGGGACTGTTTGCGGTTAAAAATAGAAAAATCTCGTCTACGAATCAATGGTATAAAATAATTACTTCTGATAAGAGAGAAATAAAGTGTAGTCCCTCTCACCATTTAATGGTTAATTTTCAAAAAGTGGAAGCTAGGAATTTAAATACATTTGACAAATTACAAGTATTTGAAAAAGGTGTTTGGACTAATATAGAAATTAAGTCTATAAAGGCTTTTGATGAAACTGTCGATATATACAAAATAGAAGTAGATAAAGCTCACACTTATTTTACAGATAATAATATATTTCATCACAACCTTAAATTACCACCTGATGAGCATTTACAATAAAAAAAGCACTTGCAAAAATTGA
>NZ_SMMB01000016.1 GCF_009711365.1 Xanthovirga aplysinae
GGCCAATGGCGATAAGCCTTTTTATGGCATTACTTCAGTTTCCTACTCTGATAACCAGGAAATTGAAAATCAATACGGAGCGGGTAACATGCCTGTTTCAAGAGGTTTCGGAAATTATACCGCTGAAGCTTCTCTTACATTGACAATGGAGGAAGTAGAAAAAATCCAGGATTCAGTGCCGACGGGAAGATTACAGGACATTCCTGAATTTAACTTG
>NZ_SMMB01000445.1:0-1057 GCF_009711365.1 Xanthovirga aplysinae
AAAAACAGCATGTTCTTTTCCCTTTTCATCAAATAATAAATAGCAGGAAGACTCTGGGGTATGGCCCGGAGTATGCAATACTTTTAGATTTAATTTTCCAATTTTAAAACCCTCATTATCCTTGGCCACATGTACTTGGTAATTAGTATCTGCTCCAGGACCAAAAACTATTTTTGCTCCCGTCTTTGAAGCCAGATCTATATGTCCCGAAACAAAATCAGCATGAAAATGAGTCTCTAACACGTATTTTATTTGGGCTCCACGCTTTTGGGCTAAATCAATATAAGGTTGAATATCCCTTAGTGGGTCAATAATAACTGCTTCTCCTTCAGATTCTATATAATAAGCCGCCTCCGCCAGGCATGAGGTATAAAGTTGTTCGATGTACATCTTTTAAACAATTAAGAATTACGATTGTGTATTAAGCAGGAAATAAGGTGCAAAACCAAGTATTAAAGTACAATAATTCAAGAATAACCTATAGCATCTCAACAAACTTTTCCAATTATTATTTAAGTACTTATGTAATTACCATCTAATCACATTATCTCTTTGCTATCCACTATTAATTTTGCTGTCAAATTATGGTCCAATATTACAAAAAATAAAATAAGTTTAACCTGGACGAAGATGAAGAATAACCATAGTCTCCTTCTTATATCTTATTTATCTTAATTTTTCACTCCTTAAGCTCTCGGAAAGTACAAATTTCAGAAATATTATTCATTTTATTGAGCATAACAGGAACCACTTAGAGCAATTATTTTCAAAACGAAAAATCAATCGTAATGTTGATAAACTTGGCAAAAAATATGGAGGGGACCACAAATTCAAAGGATCAAAGGAATTTCCAATCCTAGGGAAGAAAAATACTATTTAATCAGCTATGCATTCTCCTTTTTTCCTTCTTTATTTGTTGATAAAGTAAGAAATACCACTTTTCTATGTCTACTTACACCACCTATTTTTAAGATGAACCAATTTAGGTGGAATTTTATGAATAAATGGTAAATCAACTAATACTTGCTACTGCAAAAGGGAGGTAAAGGGATATTGC
>NZ_SMMB01000445.1:1262-1651 GCF_009711365.1 Xanthovirga aplysinae
AAATAATTTAAACAAATACAGGGGCAAAATACTGTATTTATTACACCAAAACATTTTATCAGGGGAATTTATGAACCTTTCAAACTTCTATCGCTTTACCTTACTTACGCTGGGTTTTGCCACTTTTTATGTTTCAGTTTTTGCATCTTGGGGAAAGGTTAATCCTAAACAAGCATCACATTTATCCCTTACCGCCATTGAAAAATTCAGTATTATAGAAGAAGGAAACAGGAAAGGTCTAATAAACGGGGAGGGAGAGGTTGTTATTCCTGCCCAATATGATGATTTGGGTTGGCCTAATTCCCCATTCCAAATAATGGAAAATATCTTGGGTTACAAAGAGGGTAAAAAATGGGGGCTTATCAATACTCAAAATAAACAAATTACCA
>NZ_SMMB01000449.1 GCF_009711365.1 Xanthovirga aplysinae
GTATAATATTTTATCATAGGTTCAATTTTTTTTGAGGACAGAAATGTTTTTAAAAATATGTCATATAGTAAAATCTTACACAACGATTTTCAGGATCTGGGGTCACTTTCTTTCTCCCTTCATTTAGTAAATATTCATCTTTTCCCGCTGTTAATATCAGAAAATTAGATGATACCCCTTTTTCTTTTAAAAAGTCCATTACCGCTTTTTCTCTGGCGGCCATAAGTTCAGGTTCTTCGTTTAAGACAAAACCATAAATGTATATTTGGTCTTTACGATTGAAGGTTAGCCCTCCTGTAATCCCCTCCGCAATAAAGTTTAGCCTTCGAGCGGCCTCCTCATTTATTTCGGAAGTGCCGAAATAAAACGGGATTTCTAACTCTAGCCTATTCTTTAGGGGGGTCCCTGCCTTGAGTTTTTTTGCTATAGCTTTCCCTTGAGCATTAACTGGGTTTTTATTCCATATTATAGAGAATATGGAAATAATTAAAAAAATAATTAATTTCTTCATAATGTTGAATTAAGATTTTGATGATTTCTAAATCTAATAATTATGTATTTACTTTTTTGTTTTAATATGCTTATTTTGTTGCGATTTTAAGTTTTTTTTAAATGTATTTGTTGAATTTTGTTTTTTTAAGAAACAATTTTTTTAATGGTAAAAAAAACAGGAAGGGTATACTTTTTTCTTTTTGGAATTTAAGAATATCTAAATAGATAAAATAATCTTGATTTTATGAAACTTTATTGTACGTTATTTTTGACCTTTCTTTTAATAGCTATTGAGATCAAGGCGCAAATCCCCGATGACTCTCAATCCTGGTTAAACCAATACTTTTCTGCAGTACGAAAAGGTGAAAGCCCAAGTATGAATGGAGTACTGGTGGATAACCCCCAAAATGCAGAATCCTTATTGAGAGCTTTGGGGGCTTATTATGCTGATAGTTTATATTCGGTACGTAAGCAGGCTTATGGCATTAGCACTCGTATTGGTTTAAAGAGTACGGTTTTATCTCTTCGGCAGCAGGTGGTCCTTCAACTATTAAATGGTTGTGAGGATGCTAGACTGGGAAGCCGGAATAGTAGAAATCTGATGAAATTTCAAAAGGGTGATTTCTCCAATAAGGCAAGAGGTGTATTACTACGACTTATTACTCCGCAATCTCCAGGTTTGGAAAGATTGTTGCGCATAACCGGTTATTTGGAGGTAGAAGGAGGAGAAGAAGTAATTATTCAATTGATAAAGCAGGGAGGTTTAAAGGCAAAAACGAAATGGGCTGGTCAGTTGGCATTGGCTCGCATGGGAAACGAGCAAGCCATTAACATTATCATGGAAAGAGTGTACCAACAGCAGGTAAATGATGCTTTGGTTTATGATCTTCTGCCCGAATTGATGTATACCCGGCATTCTCTGGCAATCAACTATATGGTGGAAGTTTTAAATTCTGATGATAGGAACTGTTATCCCCCTAACCCCGATGCCACCAAAAAAATCCTTTGTGGGTATAGGGTGATGGAGTATCTGGCTAAGGTAATAGAGGGTTTTCCCCTAAAGACAGGAAGAAGCGGTGATATTCAAACGGATGATTATAAAGAAGCCCTAAAAATCAGCAGAGATTGGTTTGTTTCTCGGGGAGATAACTATGTGATTAATCGGGAGCAGT
>NZ_SMMB01001082.1 GCF_009711365.1 Xanthovirga aplysinae
CATTATGCTGATCACCGGCAGAAGTGAAAGATACGGGAGAAGTTTACTAGAAAAAATCCGGGAACACCTCAATTAAGACCCTCATCATTTTGTAACAATAAAAGAATTCTGTCAATTCACTGGCCTAAAGGAAGAAGAAATTAAAGCTTGTAAAAAAAGTAATGGCCATAGCCGATGCTATGTACGTTTTATGAGGAAAGTGGAAAATACATATTATAGCAGCCTTGTGTTTTGGTGGAAAACGATATTCGCATTTGCTGGAAGATATTGAGGGGATTTCGGGAAAGATGTTGAGCAGGGAGCTGAAAGAGATGGAAATGAATTTGCTTGTGAATAGAAAAATAATGGATACCCGACCTATAACGGTCAAATATGAATTGACTGAGTATAGCAAAAAGCTAATTCACCTTATTGATAATCTTGCTGACTGGGGCTTAAATCATCGAAAGGTAATTATGAAAAAAGTTGAAGGATAGGCAGTTTCTATATTGATATACAGGATATAGAATAAGAAAACGAAGGCTCCGATAGGTGGCCTTAATTTGTTATACAGTAGCGATTTGACTACTTTTATTCCGAGAAAACATAAAGGCCCAAAGGAGTCCTGATTTCTCTTTTCATTTTTATCGGAGCAGCTTCGCCTCCTTTAGCTTTCTTCTACTAAAATCTTTCCTCTACCAATTCTTTATTTACTATAGCTCCCGCAATATTACCACAAGAAACTGCATAAGCAACAGATCGAAAAGGAGTCGTGTTATCTCCACATGCAAAAACACCTTCTACAGAAGTTTTTTGAAAAGGATCTACCTCAATATATCCTTGCTCATTTAGATTACAACCTAAGGTGTTTGGAATATCGGAATGTTGTATAAAAGGAATAGCCGCGTAAACAGCATCAAAATTCATCTTCCTACCATTTTTGAAAATGACATTGTTGATTTGTCCATTTTTGTGTTCTATCTCAGAAATTTCATTTTCTACAATTTCTATTTTGTGTTTCTTGAGTTTTTTGATTTGCTCCATATCAAAATCTGCTTCTCCTTGAGTTAAGATAGTGAGGTTTGGAGTCAGGTTATTTACCAATGAAGCCAAATGAAAGGCCTGCCCTCGGTTTGCCATAATTCCCGTTTTTTGAGTACGGTATTCATATCCATGACAGTAGGGGCAATGAATTACGGAAATGCCCCAACAGTTCGAAAAACCTTTGATGTCGGGCATAATATCTTTTATACCTGTTGCAATAATGAGTTTCTTACTAAAGAAGGTTTCTCCTGATGCTGTCTCTATTTCAAAGCCCTCATTTCTCTTTTTGCCGTTTGTAGCAAGGCCATTATAGAATTTAACCGTTTCATATGCCTCTACTTGTTGTTTGGCAATAGTCGAAATTTGAGCAGGAGTTTTTCCATCCTGGGTCAAGAAGTTGTGGGAATGAGGTGTTTGTCTGTTGCAAGGTTTGCCGCTATCAATAACCAGTGTATTTCTTAAAGACCTTCCTAATGCCATAGCTGCTGAAAGTCCTGAATAACTACCACCAATGATGATTACGTCAAATGATTTGTTTTCTACCATACTATTGTTTTTTAAGGGAAACGGCAATAAAAGTGAATTCGAAACGCTATAAGCTGATAAAGCCAAGCTACTTTGCTTGATAAATTTTCGCCTGGATGTTTTCTTTGCTTTTAACATTATCTTAATATTTTATTTGCTTCTAACATTCTTATGCAAAGTTAGAAATATTTTTTTAATTGCAACAGGGTCGCAATAATAAATTATGAAAAGAAGAAGTACACCAACAAAAGAAGCCGTATTGAACTTGTTGTCTAACAGTGGGAAAGCAATGAGTCAGGATGCCATTGAGCAAAAAATCAATATTGACATTAACCGAGCAACGATTTATCGGGTTTTAAATAGATTTTGTGAGGATGGTATTGTTCACAAAATTGTGGCTGAGGATGGAAAACAATATTTTGCAGTCTGTGTAGACTGTGAAAAAAAAGAATTACCTAATTATCATTTTCACTTCAGATGTACCAGTTGTCAAACCATTGAATGTTTGCAAGAACCTGTTCATTTTTCAATACCTAAAGGATATCAGGTTGAGGGCGTCAATTGTGTTTTGACAGGAATATGTAAAGATTGTTCCAAGTAAAATATTAATTCAAAAGTGTCAATAAGGCTTTCGGGCTTCTCATTGGGACAGGCAATGGAAGTACAAAAACTCAATTAATAGCTATTGTTCAATAAAAACCCGAACCTTAATATTTCACATCAATCCTTCGGATGCAAAACCCGTGTTTCTACCAATGAAAGTTTTAAAAAGTACTTATACTTTTTTCTCAATTTAAAGGATTAAGAGATCGCTTTAGGATCTCTTAATCCAGATAAGCGATTGATTATTTCACTAATGTAGCCTCCAATTCAATTTTTAATGAATCAAAAGCAAGACCTTTCACTTCCAGTAAGGTGCTTGCTTGCACAATCTCATGCTTGGCTACCCAGTCTGTAAATACATGAAAGCAAGTGAAGAGCTCCGTTGCCGAAGTTGTATAAACATTTAACCTTACAATATCTTTATTTTGATACCCCGCTTCACTGATTACCTTTTCCAAGTTTTGAATAGCTTGATTTAATTGAATTTCCATATCATCTGAGCTGGGTTGACCCTCTGCGTCCATAGCCGCCTGACCTGCACAATAGAGAGTACTTTCTCCATGCTTAACTTCCACTGCTTGTGCATATCCAAATGCATCCTGAAATTTCCAAGGATTAATTTTTCGCTTTTCCATTTGTCTTTCTTTTTATTTTGTGCAATTCAATCATGAAAATTGATAATGTAGTACCTAAAACCCTTGCTCCCATTCTTCATGATTGTATTAAAAAATTCACACTACAAAAGTCTGGACATTTTCAGAGTTTTAGTTGTGACATACCTCACAATTATAAAAAAGAAGGTTTTATTTTAGGAGTAAAGTCTGCTCAAGGTTTCCCTAGAAACACCAAGATAGGATGCAAGCTGGGTTTTAGACACTCGCTTTAGTAAAGAAGGATACAATTTAAGTAGTTGCTCATAACGCTCTTTCGCATTTGTGGTGAGCAAGGATAATATGCGTTGCTGTGATCCGATGAAACCCAAATTCGATTTTTTAAGGAAGAAGCTTTCCATTTTTTGCATGCCGGAACACAGTTTTTGGTAGTCTTCCAGAGACAGACAAAAAACAGAAGTGTCTTCAAGGCATTTTAAAGACATGCTAGCTTTAGATTGGGTAAAAAAAGCAAAGAAGTCACTTTCCCACCAATCTTCCATCGCAAAAGATACAATGTGCTCCTTACCCAAATCATCCATATATACCAATTTCAAAAGTCCAGAGGTAACAAAATAAGTATATTGTACACTTTCTCCTTCCTGAAAAAGGAACTGCTGTTTTTTAAACTTTTTAATGGTGAAATTAGAAAGCACAAAGGAAAACTCTTCATCAGTTAGCGGTACAATTTCTTCTATATGTTTTCTTAGTTTTTCCTGCATGGCATTAAAAAGTAAAGAGCTACGCTTCCAAAAAATAAATTTAGTAATAAAGTTCGTAAAAGATTTAAATGTAGAAGTTTGCACCAATTTGACACCTAACATTTCTTGTTTTCCTTTTGAAGGAAATCGGTTTTATCGCTTTTACAAAGGATGAAATCCAGTTTTTCACAACGACCCTTCTAATTCCTCAACAATGCCTCCACTCCCATCCTATGGCCACCCAATCCCACCTTTCTCCATGGCAAACCTCCAAAACCCAACAATGACTGCTTTATCATAAGGTGCTCTTATAGCCACAGCCCCATGACTCCTCCCCCCCAATCCTAAGCTTCACATAAGTCGTGGCGTTAATGTTGCTCCCTCCGCTACCCCCTACCAGCAAAGGCTGCTAGAATCCAGGTCCAGCATTCCATCTTCTCCTTATCACCAACAAATCGACGTGCTTTGCACAGGTACTATGGGGTTTCGATTTTCTTTCATTTTAGTTCTTCCCCTTTTAAAATATAATATTTTTCACCTATTCAAAACTATTATGGTTCGGGTAGTGGTCTAGAAAAAAACAAAACCTTATTAAAGAGAAAGTTGATTTTAAAATTGAAAAGTTTCCTTTGTAATTTATTTAGTGTTAGTAGAAATATGAAAAATAATTTTTATCTATAGCAGAGCTAATTCCAAATAAATCAACTAAACGGAATCCGGTTTATTTCTTTGTTACCTGCAGCCCTAAAATGAATGGTGACATAAAAAACAACTTCAAATCGACTGACAAGTCTATGCTGATTTTAGTACATTTGCCTTTCAAAACCACAGGAGACCACTTCACAGTCAAAAGAGCTAAAATTTTCAAACAACAAGTCAAAGATTTTCTATATTTGTACCGATGAAAATACTTTGTTCCATACTGTCATTATGTGTTTTGTTCCTTACAACAACACCTTGTTGTTCGGATGAGATCTGCAATGACGAAATAGAAACAGAGCAAACAACCAATCATTCACAAGACCATAAGGACAGCGACGACAATACTTGTTCTCCGTTTCTTACCTGCGGAACTTGTACAGGCTTTAATTTTCATCCGGTTTCCTTTTCATGGACACTGCCAGCAATTAGGCTGACAGTAAAAGTTCCAAATTTAAATTCTTCTTTTTCCTCCGACTATTTTCCACCTATTTGGCAACCACCAAAAATCGGTTAATGTTTTTTTGCCTTTCCCGATAAAATCGGGGAGCAGGCCATATTTTTTTTAGGGTCGTAGCACCCTTAATAATCATTTCTTAAACATTAACTGAATCATTAACAGTGAAGAAAATTATCCTGTTGCTAATTGCAACATTTAATATAACGAATATATTCGGGCAGAATACTTTCCATGCCATCATCAAAGACAGCGAATCGAAAGAACCCTTAACTGGTGCAACGGCTGCTGTGCAAGCCACTTCCAATGGAGCAAGTGCAGACATCAACGGATTTCTCGAAGTAAAAAATATCCCCGATGGAAAACACGGTATTGTTTTCAGCTTTATGGGCTACGAACAGCGAACAGAAATCTTCAATTTTCCATTTTCACAAAGCAAACCCATTGAAATTTTGCTTAATTCAAATACGGAAGAAATGGAAGCAGTGGTTATTTCTGCAACCCGTTCAAGCCGAACCATTGATGATATTCCGACAAGAGTGGAAACTATTTCGGGAGAAGAACTCGGGGAAAAAGGAAATATGAAACCTGGAGATATCCGAATGATGTTAAATGAAAGCACAGGAATACAAACCCAACAAACATCAGCGACAAGTTACAACTCCTCCATACGCATACAAGGACTTGACGGAAAATACACACAGATATTAAGAGATGGTTTCCCTTTGTATGCAGGATTTTCGGGCGGATTAAGTTTATTGCAGATTGTACCGCTTGATTTAAAACAAGTGGAAGTTATCAAAGGTGCTTCCTCTACCCTATACGGTGGCGGTGCTATTGCCGGTTTGGTAAACTTGGTTTCAAAAGCCCCGGCTGAGAAAAGAGAACTAAATTTTATGCTCAACGGAACTTCCGCATTAGGTTTAGACGCGAGCGGATTCTTTTCGCAGAAATTTAAGAAAGTAGGAACGACTGTCTTTGCCTCTTACAATTTAGGAAGTCCCTATGACCCTGCAAACATCGGCTTGACAGCAATTCCGAAATTTAATCGCTATACAATAAATCCAAAATTATTTATTTACTTCAATGAAAAAACTACTTTGAATATCGGTTTCAACAATACCGTTGAAGACCGTACTGGTGGCGATATAAAGTATATTGAAGGAAATGGAGACGACTCCCATTCTTACTTTGAAAAGAATAAAACAAATCGTTTTAGCACGCAATTAGGGCTTGATCACAAGGTAAATGACCAATCAAAATTAACTGTGAAAAATAGCATCAGTTATTATGACAGAACGATTGAAATTCCAAACTTTAGATTTTCAGGAGTACAATTATCCTCATTCAGCGAGGTAAATTATGCTTACAAAACAGAAAAATCAGAGTGGATTTCAGGCTTGAATTTATGGACAGACCAGTTCACTCAAGATAAAATAGACGATAGCAAAGTAGTTGACTACAATTACACAACCCTTGGGGCATTCATTCAAAACACTTGGAGCGCCACAGAAAAATTAACTCTTGAAACTGGCTTTCGTGGCGATTATCAAAACGAATACGGATTTTTTGCTTTGCCAAAAGTTTCAGTGCTCTTAAAATTCAATCAAAATTTAACTGCACGACTTGGAGGTGGCTTAGGCTATAAGACACCAACAGTTTTTACGGAGGACGCAGAACGAATCCAGTTTAGAAATGTATTACCTATTGATGTTTCAAACACAAAAGCTGAGGAATCCATCGGAGGGAATTTTGACATTAACTACAAAACCCCACTTTCAGAAAAATTATTTGTGAATATTAATACATTATTCTTTTACACCCAGGTAAAAGATCCATTAGTTCTTGTGCCTGCTATGGAAGGTTTGTATGAGTTTAAACAACCTAAGGGTTTTGTAGACACCAAAGGAATTGAAACAAATATCAAATTGACTTATGAAGATTTTAAACTTTTCATCGGTTACACACTAGCAAATGTAAAGCAACATTACAATGGAAGAACGACCACTTTTCCTCTAGTTGCACAGCACCGCCTGAATAATGTTTTAATGTATGAGGTGGAGGAGAAGTTAAAAATTGGTTTAGAAGCCTATTATTATTCACCACAAAAACTCAATGATGGTTCAACGGGAAAATCATATTGGCTGACCGGGTTAATGATTGAAAAGCTTTGGGAGAATTTTTCAACTTTTATAAATTTTGAAAACCTCCTCGATACACGGCAGACCAGGTTTGACACTATATTTACAGGGTCAATTACCAATCCGACATTTAGAGACATTTATGCACCTGTTGACGGATTTGTTGTAAACGGTGGACTGAAAATAAAACTTTAAATTTGTTGTGTTTAAGCCACACACTTTTGCAAACCCCAAATTGCCTCATACCAACTAAGGTTTGCAAAATTGTGTGGCTTTTCTGACAAACCACAAACATAAGGGCAACAAGAAACATAGTTTATAAGCAAAAGGGGTATAGGGGTAAATCAAAGGTTACTGCATTTAATAATCTTAATGTTAGCTGACTGCTATTCCTATGACTCCTTTATTTCTTGGATCAGGTTTTACATTTCTTACAGATCCCACTAAGGTTATAGTTGGCATGTCTTACAGAAAACTCATTTGACAGTTCTACATTTGGAACTTTCACTTCTTCCAGACAATAAGTGTGGTGACATTCATCACAGACGAAATGGGCATGCTTATCGAGGTGCAATTGATCAGGGCAGTGCGGACCACACATTGCGTATTTTATGCCGTGTCCATCTTCAGATGCACGATGTAATATACCATGTTCTTCAAAAGAGTTCAGTGCCCTATAAATGGTTACCCGGTTATATCTACCCATCATTTTAGTTATCACATTATTGGCGGAAAGCGCAAAATCATGATCCATAAACATTTCCAGCATCTCCGTTCGAATGGGAGTCTTCCTTAAATTATGTGCATGTAAAAGGTCACCTATCCGTCTTTTGTTATCCATTCTGCAAAAATAATGATTTTTTGATATCAATTCAATTCTACCCTTTTGAAGGAAAACTTTGTTGGACAATTGCAAGGTTTGTAATAAGATGTACACATTTGGTTATAAGTTAATTGATGGC
>NZ_SMMB01000152.1 GCF_009711365.1 Xanthovirga aplysinae
AATTAATTGGTATTGCTTAAAAAAATGCAGTATACCGAATTAAGCTATTAATTTAAATTTTTAAATATGTATAAAGAATTTTGATGCACCAAATAACTTCAATATCTATGAAACACCTTTACTTTGTTCTTTTTCTTGGTCTTCTATTCAGTAGCCTGGAAGTTCCAAGGGCCCAAGCCCAAAACCAGTCCCCGGTTTTTAACTCAGACCCTATCACCAGTGCCTATGAAAATGAGACTTATTTCTATATGTTAAAGGCTACCGACCCCGATGGGGACACCTTTACCTTTAATGCACCGGACTTACCTTCCTGGTTGCAAATGGTGACCGCTCCAGTGGTGAGTACCTTGGCGGGGATAGGAAGCTTTGGAGACCAGGATGGTGATGCACTTTCGGCTAGTTTTGTCGCTCCAAGGGGTGTAGCGGTGGACGCCGGGGGCAATGTTTATGTAGCAGAACGTAACGGTAACAAGATCAGAAAAATCAGTGTTGATGGTC
>NZ_SMMB01000255.1 GCF_009711365.1 Xanthovirga aplysinae
TTAGACAATTGGCCTACCGCATTTGCTTTTTCTTCTTCGTTTCTTAAATAAGATGGTCCATTAGGTGTATTATTTACATCTACAATATAGATTTTTCCATCCTGATTATCTCTAAGCACATCCAATTCACCAAACTCAAAATTTATGGCCCGACAAAACTCCAATATTTTTTTCACCTCTTCATCACTCAACTCATCATTCACCTGCTGCATGGTGGACTCACCAATATCCTTAAATCGGGAATCAATATTTCGATATCTGTAATAAATAAAGGGAATTTCATAATTAATTACTGGAACTCGGATATCTCTTACCCTATTTCCTTCCACCCCATTATCAATTAATTTCTGATAAATAAACCCTTCTTCAATTTTGTCAATGGGACCATTAATTACTTCCCCATCATGAATTGCATTAATCAAACTTTTTTTCACGAGAGGCCCCACATATTCTTTAGGTGAAAGGCGGGTTGAGTAACCAAAAATCTTCTGATGCATTTCATCTACATATTCTTTACCTATGTTCCGACTATATAAATTTACAACCTTTTTTCCTTGTAGCTTTTCCAAGGCCTCAAAATCCTTCCTGTAGGTCCTATACTCATAGTATAGCACCAAATCAAAATCATTATCCAGTTTATTGGTAATATTGTAATTAAGTGCGTTACAAATTTTATAAATAACAGCACGTCTACTTGGAAAATGAGGGTAAATTAAAATGGTCTTGGATTTAAATCCATTCTTAAAAAAGTTCTTAATTTCTTTAACTTGAAAAAGAATATCCTTTAAAAACATTTCTGTTACCGGCATACCCCGATAATATTTATTCTTTATTCCCCTCCGATATTTTTTTAAAAAATACATAGACTCTAATTCTTGTACT
>NZ_SMMB01000620.1 GCF_009711365.1 Xanthovirga aplysinae
AACATATTATATTTATAATCTAAAATACCTATATGTATTTATATTAATTATTGATTATTGGGGTTGTAAAAAGTATATTGGTCAATTTGGAAATATGAAAAATAAAACTAATCTTGGGGTTCGCACTTTGGTATCCCGATTTGTTTTTCTGTTAAATAAATTAAAAAACTCTGATTTGTTTAAGACTTGTATGGGGAATGCCAAAAGGTGAAAAGTAAAAGATATAGATAGTATCAACTAAATTTGATTCATAGGTTGCTAACCTTTTTTTCAAATAAACTTCAAAGAGACTTAAGATATTAAATATGAAAAATCGACTTTTTTTTGCACTCATTTTTTTGTCGGTAATGAGTATTTCTTGCTCACAAACGGAAAATAAAGAAACACAAATTGCTTGGGATACTTGGGGAGTTCCACACATTACAGCAGATAAAATTGAAGATTTATTTTATGCGCAAGGGTGGGCACAAATGCACAATCATGCTAATTTAATCCTCAAACTTTATGGAAGTTCCAGAGGAAAAGGTGCTGAATATTGGGGAAAGAGTGAATTGGAAAATGATATGCTCGTGCATACTTTAGGTCTTGAAGAACTTGCTGAAGAATGGGAAGTTAAACAAGATCCCGAAATAAAAACAATTTATAAGTCCTTCGTTGATGGCTTAAATGCCTATGCAACAGCTCATCCGGAAGCAATAGAGGAAAAAAATAAAGTAGTTCTGCCATTAACCACAAAAGACTTGAACATGCATACCATGTATGTGATCTTTACCCGCTTTATTGCAGGGAACGATTTGGGTCGTGTGCAGCAATGGCCAGATTTGGGGAGTAATACTTATGCTATTGCTCCAAAACGATCAACTTCTGGACATGCAATGTTGGTACAGAATCCGCATTTACCTTGGTGGCAAGAATTTCTCTTTTTTGAGTCGCACCTAAAACTGGGTGGAAAAAATATGTATGGAAGTACTTTAGTAGGTTTTCCAGGAATTGCCATTGGTTTTAATGAACATTTAGGATGGAGTCATACAAATAACCCTATTGACAATGCTGACACTTATGAATTAGAGTTAAAAGATGGCGGTTACTTGCTTGATGGAAAAGTAAAGGAATTTGAACGCTCGAAGAAATTAATAAAAATAAAGCAAGAGGATGGCTCAATATTAGAACAAGAAATACCATTGCTTCAAACCATTCATGGTCCTGTTATCAATCAAAAAGTAGATAAAGTTTTGGCTTTACGCATGGTGGGATTGGACAGGCCAAATATGTTATTACAATGGTGGAGGATGATTAATAGTTCTAGTTTTGAAGAGTTTGAATCTTCTTTAAAAATGGCTCAAATCCCATTCTGGAATGTCATGTATGCAGATAAAGCAGGTGAAATTTTCTACCTATTTAATGGTTTAGTACCAAAGCGATCTGAAGATTCTTGGGATTATTGGGACCGCATAATCCCATTTGGAAAATCTGCTGATGTATGGACAGAAGTACATGATTATGCCGATTTACCTAAAGTGAAGAATCCTGCAAATGGTTGGCTTCAAAATGCCAATGATCCACCATGGACAAGTACAATTCCATTGGCCTTGGACCCTAATGACTATCCAGGATATATGGCTCCTCAAAACATGCCATTTAGGCCTCAACGTTCAGCAAGGATGCTTATAGAGGACGAATCAATAAGTTTTGATGAATTAGTGGATTACAAACTATCAACCCGCTTAGAGTTTGCGGATAGAATTTTAGATGATTTGTTTGTCGCAATCGATGCCTCAGATTCCGAAAAAGCAAGGGAGGCTAAAAAAGTATTAGAAGATTGGGACCGTGAAGCTGATGCAGACAGTAAAGGCACACTCTTATTTTTCAGCTTGGGCAAAAAAGTTTAATGTCTGGGATAATTCTAATTACACTGAACAATGGAGTATTGATAAACCAAATACAACGCCAGATGGGATTGCAGATCCTGACCGAGCAGTTCAACTATTGGAACAAGCAGCCACAGAGGTTAAATCCAATTTTGGTAGTTTAGATGTTGCTTGGGGAGATTATTATAGGATAAACTATAACGGGAAAAATCTTCCGGCAAATGGCATAGATGGATCTATGGGGGTTTTTCGCGTGGCTTGGCCAGGGAGAGCTGATCAAAAAAACATGTATGTCGGTGGAGGAGATTCTTGGGTTGGTGTAATTGAATTTGGTGATGAAGTGAACGCAAAGGTTTTATTAAGTTATGGTAATGCATCTCAAAAAGATTCACCTCATAATGGTGATCAGTTAGAATTATTTTCCAAAAAAGAATTACGTGATGCTTGGTTCACAGAAGCTGAAGTGGAAACAAATACTGTAAAAATTGAGGTGATTACAAAAAGTGGGCTTATTGAAGAGAAGCAAGCAAGGGCTAACAAAAAATAAAGGGTATTAAAAGGTTCGTTTAGTTAAACCATTGGGCATTACTGGTAGCTAATTTTTTGAACCATAAATAAATTAAAAACCTGTAGAGAACAATTTGTCAAGTGCATAGCTAGCCTTAGGAATAGCATTGATACCATACCCTAAACGTTAGGAAAAATTTGGACAAAACAGTATAATGAAATTAAAATTAGCCAATCTATTAATAATTCTTTTTGGGATTTCCTCATGTAATCAGAAAGGGGAAACTATCGATGAAATAGACGGAGAATGGAATTCAATTGGTTATGGACAACAAATGATAATTGAGGATGACACTGCTACCATTTTTGACACTTACAATGGCGGTTGTGTTTTAAGAATGAAATTACCAAAGACTTTTATTGATAATTATTATGA
>NZ_SMMB01000095.1 GCF_009711365.1 Xanthovirga aplysinae
TTCCTAAAAATGATATTATCTTACTTTTAAAGAAGGCTTTAGTACCCTCTTCCTTTGAATTGAAACATTACCTTTTGTAAAATTTCCTTAGACAGAAGACCTGAAAAAATGTCCTCCCTTTCATGCCTGTTTGGTTGGCAGGCAAGTTGGGGTTACAGAGGGAGAACATTAATGATCCAATTTTTCAAGTACTTCCTCTAAAGCAACTTTTAAGGCTATGATTTCCTCTCTTTGCTTTATGTTTTCTTTTTCTTGCGCTATAGTGTGAAGAGTTAGTTCTTCCACTTTCTCTACCAGCAACACATTAATCTGGCCAGCATCCATGCCGTTT
>NZ_SMMB01000738.1 GCF_009711365.1 Xanthovirga aplysinae
AAATCTAAAAAAAAGGGGCAGTTAATAGCCCCTTTTTTATTTGAAAAGAAATTCTGGTAAATTCTTTTTCTACTCCTTATTTTTTCGATTTTCCTGATCAATGGCGGCCAATCTTTGCAATAAAGTAGGGTGAGAATAATGTATAAAAACATAAAGGGGATGTGGAAGTAAATTACTCAGGTTTTCTACCGATAGTTTTTTTAAGGCCAATTGAAGGGCACTTCCCTTATAGGTTTGGGTGGCAAAAGCATCTGCTTCATATTCATTCTTTCGGCTTATTTGGTTCATGAAAAGACCGGAAATCATGGAAATAGGAGAATAAAGTAAAGCAAAAGCCACTAGGTTAAGGTGAATGGCAGTTTGTTTTCCTCCTAAAGCCAAGGAAAGGTTTTCATTAAAGATCATCAAAGACATAATCCAAAGCATGAGGCCTGTTTGTAGAATAGATAAAATATAGCTACTAATAATGTGCTTTTTTTTATAATGGCCTACTTCATGGGCAAATACCGCTACCAACTCTTCTGTGCTGTGTTTTTCGATTAAAGTGTCGTAAAAAACCACTTTCTTTTTCTTTCCAATACCAGAAAAAAAGGCGTTAGCTTTAGTAGATCGTTTTGACCCATCTATCACATAAATGTTTTCCAATGGGAAATTAACTTGGGAGCAGTAGTTTTTTATGGCCGACTTCAAATCACCTTCTTCTAATGGACTTAATTTATTAAAAAGAGGCACGATCAAGGAAGTATAAAACATATTGCCCATCAAGATGAATAGGGAAATAATGCCCCAGAACCATAACCAAAAATTAGCTCCAATGCTTTGGATTAAATAAATCAGAGCACCGATAATCAGTGAACCTAGTACTGCAGCTATTAAATATCCCTTTAATTTATCAGTAAAAAAGATTTTGAGCGTCATTTTGTTAAATCCAAATTTCTCTTCAATAACAAAATTATTGTACAACTGAAAGGGGATTGTAAGTAGGTCGGAGGCAAGATATAGAATGCCAAAAAAGGAAAGCGAAAGAAGTAAGTCTGTTTGGATTAATGGCCTTAGCCAGCTATCTAGGTAACCCAATAAGCCGAAACCTATTACCAATATGCTTAAAATAAAACTAAAGGAAGAACTGAAAACGGAAAATTGATCTTTAGTACGATGATATTGAACTGATTTTCGATATTTTTCTTCTTCATAAAATTCCCTTAAAGCATCTGGCAATTCATCTTTCATGGCTTTTCGGTTGAGTAAATCTACCACCTGGTCAAATACAAAATTGAAGGTGATTAGGCCTAAAATAATCCAAAGAATGGCAGTTGGTTCCATATGTATTAAAAATCATTGTCCAATAATATTTTCTCAGCAAAACTAATAAGCAATATTTTAAAATCAACCTTAGGATAAGAGAATGATTTAAAAGGATAGAGAGCAATGACATGTGTGTGAATGAGATTTGTTTTTTTACGAAATAGGATAGGGGCTTGATTAATTTTTTTGCTTTTAAGCAAAATGGAGTTTTGAAAAGGCGAACGAGGTTTATTAGAGCTCGTAGCTGGAGTCTACGGGGGAAAAGCAATGAAACAACGTTCTTTCCAAACCTGCAAAATAATAGAGTCGCTGGGAAAAATGCAGCTCTTCAAAAACCATTTGCAGCAAAAAGAAAATTTTTAAACACGCTTTAAAAACAATAAACGATATTTCACCACTTAATATTAAAAACTAGGACAAGGGATTTGACGTACGTTACGGGGAGGTAGTTTCTTGCCTAACTGAAATTCATAGGTAACGGAGACTTCATGAGCACCGCCGGAGGGAATTTGTAAATTGGAAATCGTATAATCATAACTATATCCAATTTTAAGATTTTTTACCTTGATACCTAAAAGGAAAATAATCGCATCATTTTTGAGGAATTGTTCTTCCAAACTGTCATCAGGAGAAAGCCCTCCTGGGGTTCCTCTATACCATAGACCAACTACAATAGGTTCCAAAGTGGTATAGACACCCAGTTCCATGCTGCTAAACTTACCTTGGCGTTTGTATAGGAAAGCCGGAGAAATGCTCCGCTCTTTTCCAAACCGATTAAATCCTGGTCGGTTTGAACCTGGCATATATAAAGGTATTCTATAACCTCCATGAATGCTGAATTTAATTGGTAAACGTGTATTTATTGAGTCAGGGGTAATTTCTAAAAATGCCTGATTGGGTGTGTTTAGGTGGAAGGCCGAAATCCCTACCCAAAAATTAGTGGAATATAATAATCCTCCTAGACTCAAATCCGGATAAACCTTGGTTTGATTATCCCCGACCAATTCATTCTGATCGTCGGGGAAAATAAGTTTATTAAAATTAATGTGCTCAATTGCTAATCCTATACTGGCGCCGGGTCGTAAGGTAAGTGTCTCTGAAAGACGGATTTGGTAGGCATAATTTAATATCATTTCTGTTGAAACAGGTCCTATTGCTCCTTGGCGATCCACGTTAAAGACAGCTCCTAAACCGCTGTTATATTCATCGAAAAAATAATCAAAATAAGTGGAAGAAGAGATAAAGGAAGCATCTTTTATCGCTGGCCATTGGTCTCGAATAATAGTACCCACCCGAGCACTAGGGGTTGCCCCAGTAAAGGCAGGGTTAAGGAAAAGAGGAGCAGCATAAAACTGGGAAAATTGGGGGTCTTGAGCTTTTAAATTAATCGAAAAACAAGCAGTTGCTGATAGAAATAAAAGAATGAATCGATAGCTCATTGAAAGTTCTGATTTTTGGTGTGGAGACTCCTTCTCCCGTTGGGCTTTGGCCATGAATTATGTTTTGGTAATAAGGCAAATTTATTTCAAACTAAATACTAAACCCTTTAATTATTATAATGTTGTTTGTAGGATATTTATTGCCTCAAAATAGAATTAATGATTTTATTTTTTATTAAATAATCGATCAAATCGATTTAAAATTTAAAGAAAGTTATAAACTAATTTATGTATGTTTAAATAGCAATTTATGAAAGTTTGTAAATAATTTAAATGTTAAGTACATAAGTGATTGAATATTTAGGAAAAATATTTTGATGGTCTTTTGGAAATCCTAATAAACTGTTGAATAAAAGATGTGATTAGATCTTGATTTTTTAAAGCTAAATATTTGATAAAAATTAATATATTAATGAAATAATTATATAAATAAGGAAATATGCTTAATCTTCTTCCGTTTTTTCTTTGAAAAAGACAGCTCCTTCTTATTGAACCTCACCTAAATCTAATGTTCTGTTTTTCTTTTCTATTAAAATGCCTCCTTGTATTAAACTTCTTGTAATAAATTTATTTCAGAACTTTATTTAATTTATGACATTAATATTATTTTTTGAAAAATTTAAATTTGTAATAATTTGAAATTAGTTATAACAATTTAATAATTGTGGTAGGAGAAGTATGTTAAAACTATAAAGATGTTTTATACCTATTATTAATCTTATTAGATTTAAAAAATATTTAAATTCTAACAGTTTAGGTTAAAGAAATTATTTTGTCTTAATATGCTGAGGTTTTTTGCTATAGACTCTAAAAGATAAAATGCGTATTGAACAAAGTTACATGGTTGAAGATAT
>NZ_SMMB01000360.1 GCF_009711365.1 Xanthovirga aplysinae
CTTTTTTTAGTCCTAGGGGGGATTTTTATTACGAATGCCGTACTTGCAGAAATGATCGGTGTTAAGATCTTCTCCTTAGAAAACACCCTTGGATTCGAGCCGGTGAAGATCTTCGGTAAATATAGTTTTAACCTTACCGCTGGGGTGATGATCTGGCCGGTAGTATTTATCACTACTGATATCATCAATGAGTATTTTGGGAAAGCAGGGGTAAAAAAAATTAGCTACCTGGCCACCTCCTTAATCGCTTATATGTTTGTGGTAATAGCCTTAGTAACTCGCCTTTCTCCTGCTGATTTCTGGATGCAAATTAACAATCAGGACCCGGAAGGAAATCCATTTAATATGAACTTCGCCTTTAATAAAATCTTTATGCAAGGCCTGGGTATTATCATTGGATCTTTAGTGGCTTTTTTAGTGGGACAATTGCTGGATGTGTACGTATTTGTTAAAATTAAGAACCTCACCGGCACTAAGATGATTTGGTTAAGAGCAACTGGAAGTACCCTGGTTTCTCAACTTGTAGACAGCTTTGTTGTTCTTTTTATTGCCTTTTATATTTTTGGTAATTTTACCCTGCAGGAGATCACTAACATTGCCATTGTTAACTATATTTATAAATTTTGTATAGCTGTAGTTTTAACTCCTTTACTTTATGTTGCCCATGGAATCATTGATGCTTATTTAGGAAAAGAGAAGGCAAAAGAAATGGTTCAGCTGGTGAAAGAGGAAAAAGTCTCGGTGTGAATTTTCTGTTTAAAAGTAAAATTTATTAATGCTTAGAGTTATTCTATTTGAAGATAGATGTAAAATTAACTTTTGGCTATCCTGTAAATCTAATTTTAACTTTTTCTGACAATGTCATTTTTTACGTACTTTGAAGAAATCCCTAATCAAGGAAAATAGGGCATAGGAGGAGTTTCAACTTTATTACACTTGAACTATAAAAAAATCTAATTCCCGAGGTCAATATTGACTAATAAGACCCAAAGAGTTCATGTTTGGAAAAAGAAGTAGATAGATGAAATCACAGCAAAATATTGTTCAATAACAAACAAATTTACCATAGCAAAATATCTAAGAAAAGTGTAAAAAATATCACCATTAGCTTAAGGTAATATAGATTGACACAAAGGTATTCCTACCAGTATTTACAATGAAGATCATTGTTTTTTCTCAGCTGTTCCGCTAAATAAAGCTTTTGAGAATTTTTTTGAACTCAAACATTTTTAAACTCAA
>NZ_SMMB01001060.1 GCF_009711365.1 Xanthovirga aplysinae
CTTTTCTTACCACAAGGCATAATTCGTAAATTTTTTTAAGTGAATAATTCGTTTAATTGTTAGTTAAATCTTCTAAATAACTATCTGCTGCGGCTTGAACCGAAGGATCGTTATCTAATTTTTTTACAGTTTCAAAGTGTTCGGCCGCTCTTTTTTTGTTCCCTGTTTCTTTATAAGAAATACCAAGTAACAAATGCGCCTGCACATTTTCGGGGTAAAGACTCAGCAAATGTTCAAATCGTTGGATAGCTCGTTCATATTGACCTGATTGAATAGATAGAGCCCCCATATTGAAAAGAGCAGCTTCATTATTCGGATCAACTTCCAAAACCTCCCTAAGCATGGTAATCCCTTGCATAGGATTGGAAGTCGGAATATAAGTCATGGCTATATTCGTTTTGGCTTCCAATTGGTTTGGATCCACCTCCAACACCTTTCCGTACCATTTCCTTACCTCTTTCCCCAAGTTTTGTTGCTGTTTTTCATCAGCAGCAAACTGAAAGGCCTGGTAATAGGCATTGCCTGCTTTTAGCCAGTAGTTTAGCTCAGGCATTTGTTTTGCAGCAACCACTGCATAATAAATAGCACTATCCAATTGGTTGACTTCATTAAAAATTCCGGCAATTGAAATAGCAAAATTTGCCTTTTCTTGCTCCGAGGTGCTATTTTCATAGCTTGCCTTTAATTCAGCAAGTTGATTTGACTCGATTTCTGATAACGCCCTACCTTGAAAATGAGTTACTGCAGCCGTTTGTTCGTTCTCTGCATCATTTCCATGATCATGGCCATCATCGGCGCTATGTCCGGCCGGAACCTCATTATTCTTATTGTCAACGACTACTTTTGGCATATTAAATAAAAGTACCACCAGCGCCGCTGCTCCTAAAGTCAATCCAATCTTTGATTTTGACATAAAAAAAAATAAAAATGCTTAATCCTCTCCATAAAACGGACCAAGCATTTACATTGTTTTAATTAGTTATCAGAAACAACTAAAGATACCTTATCTGAATTTTTAATTTTTTCCACAAATGCTTTTGACGGTTTGAAACTAGGCACAAAGTGCTCATCAATTACAATAGCAGTATTTTGAGAAATGTTTCTGGCGATTTTTTTAGCTCTTTTTTTGTTCACAAAACTGCCAAACCCTCTGACATAAATATTTTCTCCTTCTGCCATTGAAGCTTTAACCACACTAAAAAACGCTTCAACCGTAGTCTGCACATCTGCCTTATCAATCCCAGTCTTATCGGCAATTTGTGAAATAACCTCTGCTTTAGTCACCTTGTCTAAAAATTTAAATTAGTAAATATTCCTTAAAAAACTAATAACCAATTAATTTTGAGCCACAAATTTAAAAGCTCAATCGTGAAATAAAAAACAAAAGCGTAAAAATGAGCTTTTCTTTAATTTTTCAACTTCTAACGTAAAAGATTGGAAAGTATTTTTTTTGTCAATGGCGTAATGAATTGGTACAAAGATCACAAAAGAGATTTACCATGGCGTCACACCAATAACCCATATAAAATTTGGTTATCAGAGATTATTTTACAACAAACCAGAGTAAAACAAGGCTTACCCTACTACCAGCGTTTCATTGAAAAGTTTCCTAATGTACAGTCCTTAGCCCAAGCAGAAGAGGAAGAAGTACTTAGACTTTGGCAAGGATTAGGATATTATTCCAGAGCCAGAAACCTTCATGCCTGTGCTCAAATGATAACAAAAGAGTATGAAGGCACCTTTCCTACTAATTACGAGGAACTACTAAAATTAAAAGGGGTAGGTAAGTATACTGCTGCTGCCATCGCTTCTTTTGCTTTCAAGCAAGACGTACCTGTAGTAGACGGCAATGTGTTTCGATTGCTTTCCCGATACTTTGGAATTACCGAGGACATTGCCATCCCTAAAAGTTTTAAATCCTTTTTTGAATTAGGTCAAAAGCTTATTCCAAAAAAAGAACCAGATATCTATAACCAAGCGGTAATGGAATTTGGTGCCATTCAGTGTACTCCTAAAAATCCGGATTGTAAAAACTGTAATTTGGCTGATTCTTGTTTTGCCAATTCAAATCAAAGGCAGGAAGAACTACCCGTAAAAACTAAAAAAGTAAAAGTCCGAGATAGATATTTCCACTACTTCGTTATCAAATTAAAAGATCAACTGATCATGAAAAAAAGAGGGAGAAATGACATTTGGCAAGGCCTTTATGACTTTTTCCTTATTGAAGAAAATTCTTTTCAATCCCCTGATCAGTGGGAAAACAAAAATATTCTTTCCCTACTCGCTCAACCAGAAGTTGAGCTTCAAAATGAATCAAAAATTTATAAACATCTTTTAACACATCAACGCATTTATGCTAAATTTTTTGAGATAGAGATTAAAGACCAATTTGTAATCAATAAACAATTAAAATCCAGTGGTTTAGATTTTTTTAATTTTAATGAAATAAAAAATTTACCCAAATCCATTTTAATTAGTAATTATTTGGACGAGAAAGTTTTTTAACTAAATTGAAAATAGTTTATAATTACAGAATTAAATACTTTAATCATGGTAGGTGTAAATAAAGCTATATTAATAGGAAGATTGGGGAAAGACCCTGAAATTCGGCATTTAGAAAGTGGAGTGGCCGTTGCTAATTTCACATTGGCCACAAGCGAATCATATACCAAAAGAGAAACCGGACAAAAAGTAGAGCAAACCGAATGGCATAATATTGTGGCCTGGAGAAGGCTTGCTGAAATCACGGAGCAGTATTTAAAAAAAGGAAGTCTGGTGTATATTGAGGGCAAGATTACTACCCGACAATGGGACGATAAAGAAGGAAATAAGCGTTACACAACAGAAATTGTTGCTCAAAATTTAAGCATGTTGGATACCAAGGGTCAGGTAGCAGAAGGAACTTCCAGCCCATCTGCATCAATAAATAGTGGTGCAACCCAACCTGCTTCACCATTAGAAGAAAATACGGAGGATGATCTCCCGTTCTAATTTAAATATGTTTAACTAAAACTGATTTTTGTGGTAAATTTAGAAGACCCCTACCCCAGTTTATTCATAATTACCGAATCAATTAGCCTTACAATACTTTTTTATTCACTGGGTGGAGTATTTTTAGTACTATTATTATTGCTTTCTGCCCTCATATCAGGTTCAGAAGTGGCATTTTTTTCCTTGTCCTCAGAAGAAGTTTCCATCTGCCAACATAGCAAGGAGTCCACCGATCAAAAATTAATTCGACTTTTACGATTTCCAAAACGTCTCTTAGCTACTATTCTGATTCTAAATAATATGATCAATGTAGCTATTGTAACACTTTCCACATTTATCATGTGGGAAACAGTAGGAAGTAAAGTTACTGGGGGACTAATTATTACCTTATTGACATTTATTGTTACTACGGCTATTGTCTTTTTTGGGGAAGTAATTCCGAAAGTATACGCCAACCAAAATAATCTGTCTTTTGCCAGAAGAACAGCCCCATTTATAAATTTTGCATTTAAACTATTTACTCCTTTTTCCTGGATTTTAATGAAAATGAGTAGTTTAATCGAAAGTCAGGTAAATAAACGTGGTTACCAACTTTCCACTGATGAATTACATCAGGCCATTGAAATCACCACCAAAGACGACGAAACCACCACCGAAGAAGAAAAAGACATCCTGAAAGGCATTGTTAACTTTGGTAAGTTAAATGTTACACAGGTGATGCGTTCCCGTTTGGATATTACGGCTATCGACATTGAAGATAACTTCCATGAACTCATGGACCGCATCAATAAAACTGGTTTTTCACGAATTCCCATTTATGAAGAAACCATAGATAATATTTCCGGAATACTTTATATAAAAGACCTTTTACCATTTACGGAAAAAGATGAAAATTTCAATTGGCAGCGCTTAATTCGTCCTGGTTTTTTTATTCCGGAAAGCAAGAAAGTAGATGCGCTTTTGAGAGACTTTCAAGATAAAAGAGTTCATCTTGCCATTGTAGTGGATGAATACGGTGGCACCTCGGGACTCATTACTCTGGAAGACCTAATTGAGGAGATTGTAGGAGAAATAAATGATGAGTTTGACGATGAAAGTATCATTTACAACAAACTCGATGAAAACACTTACATCTTTGAAGGTAAAATTTCTTTAAACGATTTTTGTAAAACGATTAATGAAGATATCTCTATCTTTGATGAGGTAAAAGGAGAAAGTGAATCATTAGGAGGCCTATTGCTTGAAATCACATCCAAAATACCTCGAATTGGAGAGAAGATCCAATTTGACCGATTTATTTTTACAGTTGTGGCAGTAGATGCACGTCGAATTAAACGAATAAGGGTATTCATAAGTAACAGCAATACCCAAAAGCAAACTATGGCCATTTAATATTATTAAGTCCTCCCCATTTTATTGCTAGTAGATGAATCAAATGTGCAGAAATAGACATTTTTTTAATACCCTTTGTTGCCTTTTATTTTTTATTTCTATTTCATCCTGTTCTTCAGATGACTTTGTTCCGAAACCTAAGGGATATAACAGAATAGTTCTGCCTGAACATCAATATATCAACTTAGCCGACTCTTTTCCATATCAATTCGAATACTCCAGACATGCCAAGATATTAGCAGATTCTTCGTGGATGGCAGAAAGATACTGGATTTATATCTATTACCCGGAGATGGATGCCAATATTCAGCTCACTTATAAACCCATCAATGGCAACAAAAAAAGATTAAGGGAATATTTATCAGATTCCTACAAATTAACCGCTAAACATCAGATAAAAGCTTATGCTATGGAGGAAAGTTATTTTACTACTTCAAATAATCATACTGCAGTTTATACCGAATTAAGTGGTGAAGTACCCAGCCAGTTTCAATTTTTTACTACAGATTCCACCCAAAACTTTCTAAGAGGAGCGCTTTATTTTAATACTGCCACACAAAATGATTCTCTAGCTCCTGTTATCGACTATATTAAAAAAGACATTTTTCATTTGCTTAATACCACTTACTGGAAAAAATAATATTTATTACGATTTTTGAATTGGCATTAACCATGACAAAGAAACAAATTCAACTTATTTTGAAATAATTTTGTCTTGAACACCAAAAACACCTGGTTAAAAACTAATGCTCAATTCTTAATTACTTTTTATGGCTGGATTTTTTGACACCCATATTGAATATCTAAAAGGAGTTGGACCTCAAAAAGCCGCCCTTATCAATAAAGAACTGGGGATTTTCACCTTCAGGGAATTAATCCAGCATTACCCTTTTCGGTATGAAGACCGTACACGTTTTTATCAAATCTCAGAGATAAACCCAGACTTACCATATGTCCAAATAAAGGGAAAAATTCGTTCAATTGAAACTTCAGGAGAAGGGAGAAAAAAGCGTTTAGTGGCGCGTTTTACCGATAACAGTGGAGAAACAGAATTGGTTTGGTTCAAAGGAATTCAATGGGTCATCAAAAAGCTAAAAACAGGAGTCAATTACATTATTGTAGGTAAAGCAACGGCCTTTAATGGGGTAATCAATATAGTCCACCCTGAAATTGAAGTCCTCACCGAACAAAATGCTGCTGGTGGTTATTTTCAACCGGTCTATCATACCACGGAAAAGTTAAAATCCCGTTACCTCGATAGCAAAGGTATTTCGAAAATTCAAAAAGAACTTGTTAAAAGGGCATTACCTAATCTTCGAGAAACATTACCTCCCTCAATAGGAGAAAAGTATAGCCTGATGCCAAAACAAAAGGCAATTATTAACATTCATTTTCCTTCCAATACAGAAACCCTACAGAAGGCGAAATTTCGATTAAAATTTGAAGAGTTATTTTATATTCAACTTCGGCTATTAAAACTAAAATTGAGCCGTTCTGAAAAATTTAAAGGGCAATTTCTTAATAAAACAGAATTGCTCACTACTTTTTATCAGGAACACCTCCCCTTTGAATTAACCAATGCTCAAAAAAATGTTATAAAGGAAATTTATTACGATCTCCGTTCTGGGAAACAGATGAACCGATTGCTACAAGGAGATGTGGGAAGTGGAAAAACAATGGTAGCCTTCATTTGCATGTTACTTGCGGTAGATAGCAAAGCACAAGCCGCCCTTATGGCCCCCACTGAAATTTTGGCAGATCAGCATTATGAGGGTTTAAAGGAATATGCCAACCAATTGGGAATTAAAATTGGTAAACTAACAGGATCAACCCGGACAAAAGAACGAAAAATTCTTCACACCCAACTGGAAAGTGGAGAATTAGATATTTTGGTGGGAACTCACGCTCTCCTTGAAGACAAGGTTCAATTTAAAAACCTGGGACTCTGCATAATAGATGAACAACATCGTTTTGGAGTTGCACAAAGGGCCAAATTGTGGAGTAAAAACGCCTATGTTTATCCACATGTTTTGGTGATGACAGCTACACCTATTCCAAGAACCCTTGCGATGACCCTTTATGGCGATTTAGATGTTTCGGTTATTGATGAGCTCCCAGCTGGTCGAAAGCCTATAAAAACGATTCATCGATATGATGCCAACCGCCTGCAGGTTTTTGGATTTATTCGTGAGCAAATTCAGAAGGGCAGGCAAGTTTATATCGTTTACCCTTTGATTGAAGGTTCAGAAAAATTAGATTACAAAGACCTGATGGATGGGTATGAAAGTGTCCAACGTGCTTTTTCAGAATATCAGATCAGCATTGTCCATGGCAAAATGAAAGCCCAGGATAAAGACTTTGAAATGCAACGCTTCGTAAAAGGTGAAACACAAATCATGGTAGCCACCACTGTGATTGAGGTAGGGGTAAATGTTCCTAATGCCTCAGTAATGGTCATAGAAAATACTGAACGCTTTGGGTTAGCTCAACTCCACCAACTTCGTGGCCGTGTAGGGCGAGGGGCAGAACAATCTTACTGTATTTTAATGAGTGGGTATAAATTAAGCAAAGAAGGAAAAACTCGTATAGAAACCATGGTTCGTACCAACAATGGCTTTGAAATTGCGGACACTGACTTACAACTTAGAGGGCCAGGGGATTTAAATGGTACGCTTCAAAGCGGTGTTCCTGAACTTTCTATTGCGGATTTAAGCCAGGATGGTAAAATTTTGCAAATTGCACGGGAATCTGCACGAGAAATTCTTGAAAAGGATCCCAATCTAGAAGAGCC
>NZ_SMMB01000956.1:0-3745 GCF_009711365.1 Xanthovirga aplysinae
CCTTTAAGTTTGTAGACTTAAATTATGATTGGTTGTCCATAAAGGTTAAAGTCCCCTTCCACGCTCCTAATAAATTCCTCATTAAGTTTTCTTATACTTCTATAAACCTCTGTTGTTTCCAATCAGGTTTTAATTTGTTTTCATAAATCCTATGCATAGGATATACTTATCTGTTTTGTAAACTTTAAGAAGCTTTGCATAAATCAAAATAACAGGGAGATTTCACCATTAGGGTTTATATAATTACTATCCAACTCGTTTACAGTATGCTACTCTTGGCAGGTGAATGTCTTCATTCCTGTTTTTCTCATTCAACTAGTGTCGATGCTTTTTTTAGACAATTCCTATTTAAAGCTCCTTTTTTAGAATACTAATACTTTTTAAATATTTATGTGTTATTGGACTGGGCACCACTCCAATAATTAATGTATGGTTTTTTCCTTAGTGTTTTTTTGTCTACCAATTGTCTACTGTAAGAGGTTTTAAGCAACCCCAGTATTTTCGAATATTGCAAAGTAATTCAAAGGCAGGATACGAATGATTTATAATTTTCTTTAAAAAAATCGGCAGGGGGGGAATCGTTGATTTGGCAGTGATTATTTTGAGTCATATAAGTTATTTTTCAAAGGAAAGCACAAAATTATCTTGCTAAGTAGGGGGAATCACCATGGATTTTAAAAGGGAGAATCTTCTGATTTAATGATAAGTGAAATTGTCTTTGCAAGGCTAAATGCTTGGATTTTAAAACTCAATTTTCCTTCAATCAACTTGCTATAATAAATGAAATGTGATAACCCATATTTAGCTTTTAATGGATTATGCAATAGGCAATAAGGGGTCTTAATTTTTTGTTCAGGGAACTTTTTATCCCTTTTTGGGATCACATAAATTCACCATGCTGTTTTACCTTAAAGAGGATGGTTTTGTGCAATTGAATAATATTTGTTAGAAGTAGTTTTTGATTCTGGTGTTGTTTTTTGTGATGTTCTAAATTTTTCCTAGGCCTATTCCCTATAGAGTTCTTTATTTTTCAGTTCTTTTCTAAGAAGAAAAGATTCAAGTTTTTCCATTTTTATTCCTAATCTGATGAGGTTAATTTTTTACTTTATTTCTGTGCTGATATTTTTTTGTAGTTGTACCCCTTTACGTAAGGTTAAATACCTCCAAACAAGTAATGAGGAAGATACTCAAATTCTTCTGGAATATGAGGCAGATTTTAACCCTTATAATCTTAAGCCGGGAGATTTGATCTCTATTATAATCACAACCTTAACTCCAAATGAGTACAATTTTTTTCAGAGAGAAAACATGAGGTTGTCTGATAATTTTCAGAACGAGACTGAGTTTAGGGTTGACAATGAGGGATGGGTAAAATTACCTGTAATAGGAAAAGTTTATTTACAGGGGAAGTCCATTGAAGAAGCTCAATTTAAGATTTTTCAAGAATTAATTAAATATATGGAAGATCCCCTTGTGAAAATTAAATTAATTAATTCTCAAATCACCGTACTTGGGGAAGTTAACCGACCAGGAACTTACCCCATTTCAAAAAGTAGGATTAATATTTTTCAAGCTATAGGATTAGCAGGTGATATAACAGCGTTTGGTGACAGGAATCAAATAAAAATAGTAAGACAAACCAATAGGTCAAAGGAAATGACCGTAGCTTCCTCCCTGGCCCAAACCACAAATGTAGGTTATGGGATTACGAAAAAGAATATGATCGAGGTGAATGAAATTAATGTTCTTGATGAATCCATCCTAACATCAAAATATTTTTATCTCCAGCCAAATGATGTTTTGATTGTTTCTCCCCTTAAATCTAAAAATGTGAAAAACAATGCAGTGAATATTAGTTTGATACTGTCTGCGATCACTGCCATTAGCTTAATATTAAGTAGATAATTTTTTAAAGATGGGATTTCAACAAGAAGAACAATTTCCTGAGGATGTGATTGATTTAAGGTCAATTATATTGAGAGTTTCAAAGTACCGGTTTTTTTTCTTAGCAGTTTTAATAATTAGTATTTTTTTAGGTCTTATTTATTTCTCCTATTCTAAGAAACAATATTCGATAAATACCTCTATTCTAATAACATCGAATAATGATACTGATAAATCTACACTGCAATTACCCTATGGGAGTGAATTTAACTTTAAAAATGATCTTACCAATGAAATACTAATTATTAAATCTCATCCCTTAGTACGTCAGGTTATAGATTCGTTAGCGCTCTATAAAACTGTTAATTTCCAAGTGGGGATGAGAGAAAAAGAATTGTATAAACAAAATCCTGTAGGTATCGAATTTATTTCTCAGGGGCGGAATATTGAGGAGTTTGAGTTTACAATAAAGATTAAATCTGAAAAAGGTTTTTATATTGTTTTTCAAGGTTCAAATGAAGAAAAGTTTTTTCGCTTTGGGGATATTTTGAGAGTAAATGGAGAAGTGATAAAGGTTAATTTATTAAATAGAGATCTTTTAAAAGACTATATAGGAGGTTCACTTATTTGTACCATAAAAAATATTGATGATGTAACTGAAAAATTAATTAATGATCTTTTGGTGGAGCCTCATGGTCAGCGATCTTCAGTTTTGAATATCTCTATAAATGATAATATTCCGGAAAGGGGAGAGGATATTTTAAATGTTCTATTAGACCTATACCAAAAACAAAAGTTAAAACTAAAACATAGAAATTATGATAAGACTTTGACTTTTATTGACAGACAGCTAAGAACTATAAAAGATTCATTGTACAATGTGGAAAAAAGATGGACTTTATTTAGAGGAGAAAATGCACCCTCCGAAATAAGCGAAATGGGATTAACTTTATTGAAAAAGATAAAGAATTTAGAAGAGGAAAAATATAGATCCCAAATAAAGTTAAAGTACCTTTCCTATTTGCTAAAGGGTTTATCTGAAGACAGAATAGATTCCTTTGTTGTTCCTTCCTCTCTTGATTTTGATGACCCCATCCTTGATCGTTTGATTGGTGATTTATTTGAAGCCCAAAAACAATATAAGATTTTACTGAGAAATGGAGGGGAGTCCAACCCTTATACTGAAAAAACCAAAGAGGAGGTAATTCATTTGAAGTTAAGTGTTATTGGAAATATCAAAAATATACAAGGGGCAGAAATTATTTTGTTCGATGAAATAAGTCAAAGGATAGTAAATCTAGGTGGGGAGTTAAAGAAATTGCCACAAGTAGAGCGGAATTATATTGATATAAAAAGAATTTATGACTTAAACGAAAAATTTTATGTTGCTCTGATGGAGAAGAGAGCGGAAGCTGGAATATCCAAAGCTACCCATGCCTCAGAGGTTTTTCCAATAAATCCACCTAGAAGTAGCAAAAAGCCGGTTAGTTATGGCCTTATAGAGGTAATAGCAATTTCTTTTGGTTTAAGTTTAACTGTATCGTTTGGTGGAGTTCTTTTAATTATATTTTTTGATAAAAGGCTTTATTCAAAAGAATATATTGAGGAAAATACTAGAATTCCTATTCTAGGGGAAATCCCTCATTTTAATGGGATGTCTCAATTGGTGGTGAAGGAGATACCATTTTCTTTAATTTCTGAAAATTTTAGATCAATCAGATCAAAAACAAAGAAACTGAGTGGAGAGGGTAGTGCAATCCTTGTTACCTCATGCCTAAGTGGAGAAGGAAAAACTACTTTTTCTTCCAATTTTGCCTTAACAATGGCTGCAGCAAGCAGGAGAACGATTTTAGTTTTTGCA
>NZ_SMMB01000956.1:3943-4481 GCF_009711365.1 Xanthovirga aplysinae
TATAGGTAGAGGGGCAGGAGACTCAAATCTCCCTGAATTAATTTCAGGGGAAGAAATGGAAAAATTAGTGAAAGAATTACGTAAAAAATATGATTACGTAATTTTTGATTCTCCACCCATTGCATTAATATCAGATAGTTTTGAGCTATTAAAGTTAATGGACCAATGTATGATAATGGTTAGAATGGGAGTTACTACTGAAGAATGTTTGCCCATGATTAAAGAGCTTCCTCGGGATTATAGAAATGTCCAGATGAATTTGATCATAAATGGAGTGAAAAATCCTTCAATTTCCCGAAAGTATTATGGTAGTTATTGTTCACAAAAGGAAATGAGAATTTAATTGTGTAAGTCCTGTAATTGGCACAATTACTTTACTTTTCATAAATAAAATCAAAGCGAAGTTTTGGCTTTTTTGTTGATTGGTTTAATCTGGCTTTAGGCTTTTTCGTTAAAGATTCAAATCAATTTGAATTAGGAAGCTTTTATTACTCTTTACCAGACCTTTCAATTGCTTCAGATTTGGAAATTAAAAATA
>NZ_SMMB01000956.1:4684-5800 GCF_009711365.1 Xanthovirga aplysinae
AAATTTTATGATGACGAGAAAGGCAAATATTTAGCCACTTTTAAAATGGATTTTTAAGAGTTAAGCTAATAGGCTTGGAGGATTTTGATCCCTCAGGCCTAATCATCTACACCTATTCATTATGGTATGCTTTTTAATGCCCTTTTTCGAAACCTATCCATTTATAGCTTTCTCCCCCCAAGCTTCTTCTTTCTAAATTTTTTGGAAATGAGTTAAGTTTTACCTCCATTTTTTACCCAAACTGTGGACTTGCAAGTAAAATTTAAACAGAAGGAAGGAGTAACATTCCTAATAATCCTAAAGAGTTTATTCCTAGTCGTCATTCACCAGAATCTTTGATTTTAATTGGCCTTCTTTCTTCAGGTCTCCTTTTTAAGCGTAATGCTCTTTTGATAAAGGCGAAGCACTAGTAGACTGAGCACCACTGAAACAACACTTTACTGTCCTTTGCCTTGTGTCCTAATTTTTATGTCTACCAATTGTCTACTGTAGGGGGTTTTAAGCAACCCTCGTATTCTCGAATATTGCATAATAATTTAAAGGCAGGATAGGAATGGTTTATAATTTTCTTTAGAAGAAATAAGCAGGGCGGGGGAATCGTGGACTTGGCCTTCCTACCATTATATCCATTGAAAGGTTCTAAGGAATTCTTCAGAATAAGTTTAATTTTTAATGGTTTGAGGGAGCCCACATTCCTATTATTCATTTTTGTAGGTGAAGCATTGCTTCATGTGGGGTTCTTCAAAATACCTGACAAAATTATCTTTTTGCATATGGATAATAATGAGAAGGGATTTTGTAAAGGAAAACCCTTTGAATGGATGATAAGTGAAATTGTTTTTGGAAGACTACGAGCCAGAATCATAAAAACGCATTCTTTTCTTCAGCAAACTTTATTAAATGAATCCTGATTATCCTTCCTATGTAGGTAAGTATTAAAAAAACACAATGAAAAAGATTTTACAATTACTAGTTTTTACTTTGATTTTGGGTTGCATTTTTTCATGCAAAAAAGAGGAAGACCCTATTACGGAAGTTGAAAATAGCCCTTCTTTGGTTATTAATGTGGAGGATCAAGACGGAAATCCGCTACAAGATGCCCATGTTAAAGTTTTT